>JBFWRO010000380.1:0-3880 GCA_050248865.1 Thermomicrobiales bacterium
TCGCGGTTGGTCTGCCGGAAGGTCAGATGGGCAATTCCGAAGTGGGTCACCTGAACATCGGGGCGGGCTTCGTCGTCTATCAGTGGATTACCCGAATCGATCAGTCGATCGAGGATGAGTCGTTTTATGACAATGCGGTGCTCGCCGAGGCCATCGACGGGGCAATCGAGCGCGGCAAACCTCTCCACCTCATCGGGCTGATCGGCGAAGGGGGCGTCCATAGCCATTCCAGGCACCTAAAGGCGCTCGTCGACATGGCTCGCCTGCGCGGACTCTGGAGGATTTACATCCACGCGATCACCGACGGACGCGACGCATCGCCGACATCCGGAAACGCATTCGTGCGAGACGTGCAGGACCATTGCCAACGTATCGGGATCGGGCGGGTCGCCACGGTTTCCGGTCGGTACTATGCGATGGACCGCGACAAACGGTGGGAGCGCACCAAGCTTGCTTACGACGTGATGACGCTGGGGTCAGGCCCAAGCTATACGTCCGCTGGAGCGGCGATCGAAGCGTCGTACCGGGCTGGCGTCACAGACGAATTCATCTTGCCGTGCTCGATCGTCCCGCCGGGATCCGACCCGGTGACGATCGGTCCTGACGATAGTGTGATCTTTTTCAACTTCCGGGCAGACAGGGGCCGCCAGCTCGTGCAGGCATTGGTTCTCCCTGACTTCGAGGGCTTCGAGCGAGAGAGCGACCTCTCTGATTCGTTGCGTCTGACGACGATAACCCGGTATCAGGAGGGTCTGCCGGTGGCCGTGGCGTTCGAACCCCATGATGTGGAAATGCCGCTGGCCCGGGTGGTTTCCGAGGCTGGCCTGCAACAGTTTCACACCGCGGAAACCGAGAAATATGCGCATGTGACGTTTTTTCTGAATGGTGGCCGGGAGGAACCTTTTCCCGGAGAAGTGCGAAATCTGGTCCCCTCTCCCAAAGTCGCGACGTACGATCTCCAGCCGGAGATGAGCGCTTCTGGCGTGACCGATGGCGTCGTCGCGGCCATCGAATCAGGAGACTATGCCTTTATCGTCGTCAATTTTGCGAACGGAGACATGGTAGGTCACACCGGCGTGTTCGAGGCCGCCAAAACGGCGGTGGAAACGGTCGACGCCTGTCTTGGGCGAATCATTACGGCACTGACGGAATCCGGTGGATCTGCAATCGTCACAGCCGATCACGGCAATAGCGAGGAATTGATCGACCTGGTCACCGGCGGCCCAATGACTGCACACACGCTGAATCCGGTGCCCTGTGTCCTGATCACCCCGGAATCTAGCCCGTTTCGGCACGCAACACTGCGGCAGGACGGGGTTCTGGCCAATATCGCGCCAACCCTGTTGCAGCTTATGAGGTTGCCCCAGCCGGCGCAGATGACCGAGCCGTCACTAATCGAAGCGCCTCAATAGCGCTGAAACGCCGCCCGGCCAGCGTAAACGGCGTCCCCGCCGAGTGCTTCTTCGATGCGAATCAGCTGATTGTACTTGGCCACCCGATCCATCCGGGTCGGAGCGCCAGTCTTGATTTGTCCGGCATTCGTCGCGACGACGAGGTCGGCGATGAACGTGTCGTCGGTTTCTCCGCTGCGGTGCGAGACGACCGAGGTAAAGCCTCCGCGATGCGCCATCTCGATGGCGTCCATGGTTTCGCTGAGGGTACCGATCTGATTGAGTTTGATGAGGATGGAATTTGCGGCGCCTTCATCGATACCTTTCTGCAGACGATCGGTATTCGTGACGAACAGGTCGTCACCGACCAGCTGCACCGTCGATCCCATGGATCGCGTCAGCTCCCGCCAGTCGTCCCAGGAATCCTCGCTCAGACCGTCTTCGATCGAGGCAATCGGATAGTCGGCTGCCCATTCCTGCCAGTACTCGATCATCTCCGCAGGAGAGAGCGTGCGCCCCTCACCGGCCAGCACATAGTGTCCATCGTGATAGAACTCCGTAGCCGCCGGATCGAGGCAGATGACGACATCTTCACCGGGCCGGTATCCCGCCTTCTCGACGGCTTCCGACACCAGCTTGACCGCAGATTCGTTCGAAGGCAGGTTCGGGGCACAGCCGCCTTCGTCACCGACGTTTGTGCTCTGCCCCTGCGCGTGCAGGATCTTACGAAGACTCTGAAAGATTTCGGAACCCCATCGCACGCCCTCGGCGAACGTGGGCGCCGCAATCGGGGCGACCATGAACTCCTGCATGTCGACGCTCGACCCCTCGGCGTGCTTTCCGCCGTTGAGGATGTTGAGCATTGGGACAGGCAGAACCCGCGCCTGTGGTCCTCCCAAGTACCGGTACAGTGGCAGACCCACCTGGGCAGCAGCAGCACGGGCAACCGCGAGGGAGACGCTGAGGATTGCGTTGGCCCCGAGATTCCCCTTGTTGGGCGTCCCGTCGACGTCGCACATGGTGCGATCGATGGCGCGCTGATCCAGCCCGTCCATTCCGGTGACCGCGTCGGCAATCGGGCCGTGCACGTTGCGTACCGCCGTGAGGACACCTTTGCCGCCGAACCGGGATGTGTCGCCATCCCGCAATTCGACCGCTTCGTGGGCGCCGGTCGAGGCGCCTGAAGGCACCGCCGCGCGTCCGAAGGCACCGCCTTTCAAGCGCACTTCAGCTTCGACCGTCGGGTTGCCACGAGAATCGAGGATTTCGCGGGCGATCACTGACTCAATTGCCGTGCTCAATGTTTTTGCCCTTCGTTTCGGACCGAGGTCACCGAGTGCTATCAACTCTGGGAGTATAGAATCCCGCTCAAAACTCGAGCGCTCACACTGGGGTATGGGTGACGTGCGCAGGCATGATCACGTGCTGCGCGTGCCGCCGACCAATTCGGGCAACTCATGGTCATGTGCCGAGAACATTGGCTCTCTCGCGCCAAGAGACTTACGTGCTGCAGAGCGATTCGCGTCATTGTCGAGACGCCGTTTCGGCCGAGGGCGGCCAGGACGAATTTCCGGACGTACGCAGCCAGACACTCACGGCCAGAGAGCGACGGCTGGCCACGATGCAATCGCCGCTTTGTGGGTGACTCATGACTGTGCAGCGCCGAGGATTTTCGGCGACCATACCTCTACAGTGATGGCAGAGGTTCGATTTCACTCCCGGCTGCATGAGGCAGGAAGCCGTGCCAGTTTCTCCACGAAACACAGAATGCAGAACCTCGAGGATACGGGATTCAGTTCCCGCCGCGGAAGGGGCATCACCACCGACGGTGATTGCGACTCCAGGCGTCACGGGCAGAGAGCGGCACCGAATGCTCCTCCCTTCGTTCGGCCGAGTGACAGCCTGGTTCGCGTGGTTGTCCGCATTCTGTTTTCGCGACCGGCGGCGACTGCGCTCGATCATCGCAAAGCGATTCGAGGAGGCGCAGATTGGCGGAACCCGGGATGGGGGATCACGGCCGGTCAAGGTGCCATCGATTCCTGATAGAGCCCGGTTCTGATGACCTCTCCTGAACGACGGCACGACGTGGTGCTCCGGAGGAGAGTCCGGACTTCTCAGTTCATCGAAATGCCGGAGGCTCCCCCTCACCGTAAACCGCACGGGGTGAGGGAACGTGCAAAGGCGTTCACGCTGGTCCTCATCGGCGTGATGGTGACGGGAACAACGCTCCTTTCCACGCCTGTGACGACGTCTTCCGGGAATCGGACACCAGTGGTCGATGCCTTCTTCACCTCAGTCTCGGCTGTAGCAGTTACCGGACTGGTGACAGTGGACACTGGAACTCACTGGAACTGGCTGGGGCAACTCGTGATCCTCGCGCTGATCCAGCTCGGTGGCCTGGGCTTCATGGTCGGCGCGGGTCTCTTCTTCCATGCCTTGCGAGGAAGCCGAACCAGCCTTCATGAGACGCTCTATATCCGCGAGGGGTC
>JBFWRO010000381.1:0-3878 GCA_050248865.1 Thermomicrobiales bacterium
GCGGAGCAGATTCCCGATTTCAACAACGACGCCATCGTCCGGACGCTCGGCGGCGTCACCAGCAAGGGCCGGCCGCTTTTCCTGAAAATGGTCTCTCACGGACCGAAGGCGATGGAGGAGTTGGTTCATTATGATCCGCATCTCATTGTGGGAATTCTGGGCGGATCGGCGGGCACAACTTCCGATGCGTTCAAACTCCTTGCGGAGGCGAAGAAATACGGCGCTCGCATTGCGTTGTTCGGACGTAAGATCAATAACGCCGAGAATCAACTGGCCTTTGTACATTTCCTGCGATTGATCGCTGATGGGGAGGTTGGGCCTGAAGAAGCAGTAAAGGCATATCATGGTGTCTTACAGCATCTCAACATCAAGCCTCATCGTTCACTCGCTGACGATATGGTGTTGCAGACGGGTGTGATGAATTATGCGGGCAATGGCAGGGTGATCAGTGTGCCTGAGAAGAGGCAAATTACAAATTTGCCCCACGAGAAGACAGCGTGTCAGTGTGCCTGTCCTTGCAATGGGGCACAGAAACCGGTGGAAGGATCACCCAGAGAGAACAGCAACGGCACCGTGGACTTCACCAGGATGACCGCCGCGGAAAAGATCGCCTATCACAAGGCGCGCTGGGATCGTATCCTTGGGTGATCGGAAGGCTCACTTTCCCTTGATCGCCGCCTTCATCGCTGCCGCTGAAGGGAACCTCTCGGCAGGATCGGCTGCCAGCGCCTTCATCAATGCCTCGTAAAAGGTTCGCTCCTCGTCAGCGATCAGGCTCTCCTTCTGTCTCCCTCGTAGCATCTCCACCGTATTTGCTGCGTCCGGCTTCTCTCCCGTCGCCAGTTCATACAGCGTTGTCGCCAGTGAGAAAATTGCACTCCGTGCCTCCGACTTCGCAGCCCACACTTCCGGCGCGGTGTAACGGGCCGTGTTCGTCCCTGGCGCGGGGATGATCTGTTGCATCGGATTCGGCATTCGCAACGTGCGATTATCGACATCCAACAATAGATCTTCCGGTCGAATGATGGCGCACAACAGCGGTGGGTTCAGCCCGTGCATCACCGTGAGCATGTCGCACAGTTCCATCGCCCAGGTGCGAACAATCGGCAGGCGGAAGTGGCCGCTCGGCTGCAATGCCAGCACCTCCGGCAACGGCTTGCCTCGAATCTCCTCGCGCACCACCAGCATCGCCCGCGTCTCCTCGATCGCCTCATAAAGACGTGGGACCTGACGCGCAGTTTGCAGCTGAGTTAGTCGGGCCACATGCTTGCTGATTTGCTCCTGACGAATGTCGAAGTGGCGCGGCCGGGTGTCGATCAGGTCTTCCAGCAAGACCAGTCGATTGCCCTGCTTGATGTCCTCGGCACGATAGGTCGCAATTCCGTCCGCCACCGAGACGAGTTCCAGGAGTCGATAGCGATCCCTGGCCATCATGCCCGGCATGCCCAGAAGCGGTGTGTGACAGCGGATGCAATGGCGGAGGTTGCTCGCCGTCGAAATGCCACAGTGCGGATTGATGCAGGTGATCGGCACAGGCGGGGGTGTTGGTTCGCAGACATCGAGTTGCACCGTGACCTTGAATCTCTGGCGGGCGTTGCCTGTAATGCTCACCTCGCCCAGCCACACATCGCCAGGGTCGCCGGGCACCTGTGGCACGGACAGGTTGATTGTTGCCTCGTTGCCGGTGTACTGAATCGATTCGATGACGAGCCAGGGTCGATTGCTTTCTGCGAAGGCGTAGACGTATCGCTTTTCCGGTGTCGTCAGGCTCAGGGTGTGCGAGACCGACGCGCCAGGCCGACCAACCAGTCGAACTTCCTCCTCGCTCACCGAAAGAGATGGCGACCTCGCAATTCCCACCGACTCGAAATACTGTTGCAGTGCCCCCATGCCAGTCGCTCGCGGCCCCTGAACGGGATAGGTCCAGCCGTTGCTCTCGTACCAGCGTTCCACCTTGCCCGATTCGATGAGCATGGCCGCATCGCGCGGAAAACTGCGCGCCACCTCGGCCAACTGGCGCGGAGTGGCCGCCCCGGCCAGGACGCCTTCAGCAAAGGGAGTCGGCGGCACGACGGCGCGAACAGGAACCTGGGCCTCGCCGCCGTTGGACTTGATGACCAGCGTCCCCAGGTAGGGCTCGGCGCTGGCGGTCAACTCGCGGCCGACGAGGCGGATGTCGATCTCGACGTGTTTGGCGAAATAGAAGTGCGGAGTATCGGGGACAACCAGCCACGGAGATTCGCTCTCGATGGAGCCAGAGATTTCGCCCTCGCCATCGTTGTCCAGGCGAAGGGTGAAGGTGACGTCTTGACCCAGATGCAACTCACCCAGATCGACCTTTTCCGGCAGGACGTGCAGGCGAGCCGGCGCTACTTTTGCTGTCTCAACAGGCAGATCGGCCAGGGGTTGCATGTGGGGCAGGTCTCCTGACCTGCCAGCAGGCTGAGCGGTAGGTTGGGAACCCGCCTCCACCTCGGGCAAGGGGATTGCTTCATAAATCTCTGCTGGGGGGGCGTCCGCCGTCTTTTCGGACGACGGTGCCTCCACAGGTGACGCTGTGGCAGGCGGGGATGTCGGCGCGGGAACGTTGCCGGGAGTCTGGACTGCGCCAGGAGCCTGCACAGAGCCGGGTAACACGGAGACAGCAGCTCGCACAAGGCGGTCATAGACGCGCTGCGTAAAGGATTGGCCCGCCCCCCCAGAGGGCACCGCCGAGGGCAGCACCGATGCTGCCGCGGGCAGCCCGGCGCGGAACCTCGTCAGAAACTCGCGCATCGTCGCCGGACGTTTGCCCCGAATTCGGCTCATCGAATCGTTGATCAGATCTACCCAGGCCGGCGGACAGTCCTGACGACTTTCCGGATCTCCCATGGGATGTAAGGTGAGCAATTCCAGCAGCAGGTTGCCGGCCAGATACACATCACTGCGTGCATCGACGCCGGCGGCAGGGTTGAGGAACTCCGGCGGCATGTAAACCGGTGTGCCGATCGGGGCGGAGGTCAGGTGTCCGCCCGCGCTTTCATCCAGCACGCGCGCGATGCCGAAGTCCATTAACTTCACCTCGCCCCGCGAGGTGATCATGACGTTGTGCGGCTTGACGTCTCGGTGCAGGGTGGCCGGCGTTTGCTCGTGAGCGTGGCTCAATGCCGTACTTACCGGCTCCATGAAGTGTCTGACCTCGGCCAGGCTCAGCGGGCGGTCGCGGAGCCGACGTTCGGCCAGGTAGTCGGCGAGGCTCCGGCCGTTGACGAATTCCATCACCAGGCCATAGAGTTCGGAGTGGTCGCGCGGATCCTCGAAGACCTCGTAACCGATGGTCTGAACGATGTGCGGGTGATTGCCTCCGGAGAGACGGTGGGAGACCTGGATTTCCTGAACGAAGCGATCGCAGGTCTGTTCGTTGCGCATCAGGTCGGGGGCCGGCACCTTGACTGCCACGGTCTGACCGCGGTTCAGCCGGTCGATGCCGCAGGCCCGGTAGACGCTGGCCATGCCGCCGCGGCCGACCTCTGCCTCCAGTCGATAACGGCGGTTGATCACCAACCCGGCCGGAAGCGTACTCCAACTGGCCGCGCCGCGAGTGCGGCCCGCGGCGGTGGTGGTGCTGGTCAGGGCGCGCGAGAGGCCGGGTGGGGGAGTGCCGCTGGCTGTGGCGGCCTCGCGCAGGCAACTCTCGGCACGCTGCGAGTCGCCGCTGGCCATGTGCACCAGCCCCAAATGATGACACAAAGTCTCGTGACCGACGCCGCGCTGCGCGAGCAGATCGACCAGCGCCTGAATGCCGGCGTCACGGCGACCGGAGAGGAAGTGTTCGTCGGCATGAAGGACGGCGTCGAGAGCGTCGGGGCGAGCCTGGCGGAGACGCACCCAGTCGGACA
>JBFWRO010000382.1:0-3874 GCA_050248865.1 Thermomicrobiales bacterium
GGGGCGCCTGGGTGCCACCTGAAGGCACGGACGACCTGACCGCGCCCCGGGCCGGCGAGGCGTACGGTCCCGCGGCGGGGACCCCCTCCGGCGGTCCCTGGTATGGACCGCACGGCAGTCTTGGCCCTGAACCGCCGGAATACCGACCCATCAAGCCGCCGATGCCGATCAAGCCGCGAGGCGAACGGGGCAACAAGTGGCTCCGATACCTGCTCGCTGCGCTGCTGCTGACGGTGGTGATCGGCGGCAGCGCGTTTGCGATCACCTGGTTCCTCGACGACGATGACGACAATGGCAACCAGCAGCCCCAGGTGGCGCAGACGGAGCCGACGCCGACGCCGGAGTCTGACGCCGCTGCTCCCGCCGTCACCGAGACGCCCCAGACGCTGGGCGAACCGACCGCCACCAGCGAACCAGCGCCCGAACCGACGCAAACACCTGAACCGGACCAATCGGACCCGGCGCCAACCGCTGAAGGGGCCGCCAGCGCGGGCGAATCCTCCACGGAGGGTCAGTCCGCCGAGGAGGGCACGACGATCATTGCCGCGGCCGACTACCTTCCGACCACCGACGAGCTGACGGGTGCGTGGCTGGTTTTCGACGAGGGTGACCGTTCCCGCGCCGAAGTTGGCGAGCAGCTGGGCGAGGGCGGAGAGGATCTTTTGCTCAGTTTGCGCTGGCGGGAGAATCAGTATCGCGACTTCACCCTCGAGGGCGGCGAGAACCTGCCCGACGAAACAACGTTTCTTTCGGTGAGCGTGCACCGGTTCGGTACCGAAGAGGGAGCGCGGGAAGCGGTCACTGTGCTGGCCGACATTTTGATCGGGGCCGGTTATCAGCTGGCCTCGCCGGTGGAGATCGGCAATTCGTCGTCGGCGCTGGAGGGACCAAACGACGGCGCCAATGTGTACGTGCTTTACGTGCAGGACGGCAATATCGTGATCCGCTTCGGCGGCTCGTCGGTCACCGGCGACCCGACCCCGTTCGTCAACGCCGTGGCCGAGCAGGTGCTGGCGGCCGCCTGATCGAGCGCCAGGCGGCATCGCTGTGTGTTGAGCTTCGATCCTCGCACCACGTACTTCGATCTGCGACCTCCGAGTCACGAACTGCGATTGCTTCAAAGGCCTTTCGGGCCTGCGGATACGGCGGGATCGACCGTCCCTGGGTTGGCCGTCACCTCGGCAAATTCGGGAGTAGCACGCACCCGAGAACCAACCCGATTGAATGCACAGCGGAGCCATCGCCCTTAACGATGGCGGGCGTCACATCTCCGCACGACCACTGCCTACCGCCCTGTACAATTACTTCGGTAACATTAGGTACTTTCTTACAAGGCGAGGTCACGATGGCAAACACATCACCGGAACCAAACGGCAGCTCGGCGAACGGTCATTCCACCCGCACCAATGGCAAGGTTCGTGTCGCCATCATCGGCGTCGGCAATTGCGCCTCTTCCCTCGTCCAGGGCGTCGAGTATTACAAGAATTCGCCCGAAGACGAGTTCGTCCCCGGTCTGATGCATGTCAATCTTGGCGGCTATCACATCCGCGATATCGAGTTCTCAGCCGCGTTCGATATCGACATCAACAAGGTCGGCAAGGATCTTTCCGAGGCGATCTTCGCCGCTCCCAACAACACCTATACATTCGCCAATGTGCCCGCCCTTGGCGTTCCCGTCCATCGCGGCATGACACACGATGGTCTCGGCAAATACCTGTCCGAAATCATCACCAAGGCCCCCGGTGAAACCGCTGACATCGTCAAAATCCTGCGCGACACCAACACCGACGTTGTCATCTCGTATCTCCCGGTCGGCTCCGAAATGGCCACCAAGTGGTACGTCGAGCAAGTCCTCGAAGCGGGCTGTGGCTTCATCAACTGCATCCCGGTCTTTATCGCCAAGGAACCCTACTGGCAAAAACGCTTCGAAGAACGAGGCGTCCCGATCATTGGCGACGACATCAAGAGCCAGGTCGGCGCCACCATCACTCATCGCGTCCTGACGAACCTCTTCCGCGATCGCGGTGTGCGCATCGACCGCACCTACCAGCTCAATTTCGGAGGCAACACCGACTTCCTGAACATGCTGGAGCGCGAGCGCCTCGACTCCAAGAAAGTCTCCAAAACGAACGCCGTCACCTCTCAGATCCCCTACGAGATCAAGGCCGATGACGTACACGTCGGCCCCTCTGACTATGTGCCCTGGCTGCAGGACCGCAAATGGGCGCACATCCGCCTTGAAGGCACCACTTTCGGCGATGTGCCACTGAACATCGATCTCAAGCTGGAGGTCTGGGACTCGCCCAACTCCGCCGGCGTGGTCATCGATGCCGTCCGCTGCGCCAAACTGGCCATGGACAACGGCATCGGCGGTTCGCTTCTGGCCCCTTCGTCATATTTCATGAAGTCGCCACCGGAGCAATACCCCGACGATATCGCCCGCGACCGAACCGAGGAGTTCATCAACACCTATCAGCGCAAGGCGTCCAAAAAAGTTGGCGCGCCAGATACAATCGAAGTCTGATTTATTGGCAGGAGCGGGAGTGCGCCTCCCGCGCTCCTGCCATTCATTGAGCGCCGCCCTCGCAAGCTGACGAAAAGCCTGTCTGGTTCGGTTCCGGGGTTGCCTGAACGTGCAAGACAACACCGTTCCTCAGTCATTGCCCGCCATTGCGGTCTCCAGGCGACTGTCAAGAACGACGGTCTTCGCCCTTTCTGTCGCAGGTACAACCCTGTTCGGGCTCGTTCTTCGCCTGGTCATGCTGAAAGACGTGATCGGGCATATCGACGAGCCGGCGTCATTGCTGGCTGTCAAGCGAGTCGCCGAGCTCGGTTACCCAGGGTACCCGTCGGGACTGCTCTATCTGCAGGGAGCGTTCTTTTCGTACGTTGCCGCGCCACTGACCTGGTTCTTCGACGACTCTGAACTCCTCACGGCCGCGCGGCTTCTTTACCTTGGCATCGCCATTTCGGTGATTCCGTTGTCGATGATGCTCGTGCATGGTGTAACGGAGTCGTTCAGTCTGGCGCTATTTGCCGGGATCCTCGTTGCCTGCGATCCGAATCTCATCTTCTGGGGAGTCACGATCCGGCCGTACGGCATGATCACATCCTGCGTCGTCGCGCTGGTTTTCCTGTTCGTATTGCTCGTTAGGGAGGGCCCAGGTGCGCGCTTACCCTTGGGGAGTGTGGTCTCCTGGATACCAGTGCTGGTGGCGGTCGGCACGTTCACACATATTGGTTTTCTCCTCGCTTACCCTCCGATCGCGATTTCGGCAATCAGTATCTGGAAAGGCGCTTTACGGTCCACGCATCGTCCAATCCTGGTCAGCGGGGTTCTGTCGCTCCTACCCCCGCTCGCGTTCTACGTGCTTGGCCGGTCGAATGGCGGCGGTGGAACCGGAGAGGGGGCACTGGGCGGCTCGATCATCGGCGGTCATTTGTTTGGTATCTTCAAATCGAATGGCTCACCCGACCTAAGGTGGTCGCTGTGGACGGACAACTTCTCAGAAGGAGTTCTTTTCGCGGTCATTCCCAGCGTGATCGCCCTCGCCAGCGGCGTGCTCATCTACGCCCTGTTGAGTCCCCATCACTTCACGAATCGATGGAGCGAACAGACCGTGGGTGTGGTCGTCTTCGTACACTGGTTCGTGATCCTGGCGGTCACGTTGCTCGTGGTCTCCGATTTCGAACCCCGCTATCTCACCCAGGTCCTGCCGCTCGGATACATTCTGCTCAGTTTCGCTGTCTGGTCGCTCTGGGACCTCGCGAAAGTGCACTCCGCGATGACCGCCCGCCTGATGCGAATGGGAGTCGTGCTGCTTCTCGTGCTTCCGGCGCTCATCCAGACCAGCACGGCCACCAATTGGCGGCT
>JBFWRO010000383.1:0-3865 GCA_050248865.1 Thermomicrobiales bacterium
GTATTTGCTGATCATACCCGTTGGTGAAAGCGTGCTCTATGCGCAACCGCTGTTTTTGCAGGCCCGGTCTCAGGCCGGCGCGCTCCCCGAGCTACGGAGGGTCATTCTGGCCTCGAGCGAGCGGGTCGTCATGCGACCGACTCTGGCCGAGGCACTTGTGGCCCTGACGGCAGGCAGCGAAGCCGTCGCCGAACTGGAAACGCCTGAAGAAACTGCACCAGTGTCACCAATCGCCGACGACGCGACGATCGCCGAGCTGGCAAATGCCGCAAACGAGGCATTCGACCGCGGTCAAGCAGCGCTGGCAACGGGTGACTGGGAGACTTTCGGTGAGGCGCAAGCCGAACTGGAGCGCATTCTCGAGCAGATGATGGCACTCGACTCCGGCGCCAGTGAGGATATTCCGGCCGCAACCCCGGCGGCCGGGACGTAGCCAGATCCCCAGCAGAAATCCTGTAGCCAGTATTGGATAGCTGCGCGTCTGGTGAGCTCTCGAGCTCGTCAGGATGAATGAACCCTGGGATCTTGCAGAACCTGCTTTTGTGACCACACGTGGCAAAGCTGCGTCGCGATGATTCGGCGTACTGATATGGTGATCGGCGTAAACCGGCAAGAATGACGAGGGTCCGACGGCGCCGGCGAGACGCCCAGACCGTCAGGAATTGAAGAGTGCCCGGCCGATACGAAGGTGGGTGGCGCCTTCCTCTATGGCGATCTCAAAATCATTGGTCATGCCCATCGATAGTACAGGCAATGAGACGCCCAGCGTGTCCTGCATCTGATCTCTGAGTTCGCGAAGGCCGGTGAACACGGGTCGCGCCAACTCCGCGCGCTCGACCAGGGGAGCAATGGTCATCAATCCTTTCAGATCGAGCTCAGGAGCTTCAGCAATCGACCGCGCCAGTGATTGGGCGTTCGTTGGGTCACATCCAGATTTCTGCGGCTCCATGGCGATGTTGACCTGAAGCAACACGGCAACTTGCCGTTCCTGCCGAACTGCCTGCTTGCGGAGCTCGTCGATGAGCGATGGCCGATCCACCGAGTGGATGAGGTCGAAGATGCGCACTGCCACAGCTGCCTTGTTCGACTGCAGTGAACCGACCAGATGCCTTCGGGCGTCGGATGGCCAGTTCTCGACGAGTTTAGCCGTGGCATCCTGTACTCGGTTCTCACCAAAGTCGCGAAGCCCCGCAGCATAGGCAGCATCGATGGCAGCCCGATCGACGGTCTTGGAAACACCAATGAGCGTGATTTCCGTGAGATTTCTTCCGCTCGCCTGACACGCACATTCGATCCGCTGCTGGAGATGCAGGAGTCGTGACTCGATCGCAGACATACCTACCTGTTAGCAGCTTTCGTCGAGCGCGATGATCGCGCCAAATCGTCCTGTGCGCGGTCCCTGTCCCCGATGGGTGAACCATTGATCCCCGTGACATCTTGTACAGAGTCCGGACTCCTCGATATTGACGGCCGGAACACCTTCGTGAGTGAGGAGATGCCGATTCGCAGACAGGAGATCGAAGGTGGTTCCATCTTCCGATCGAAGGATTGCACCGGCATCATCGTGGGGGTCGATCTGACGCCAGCCGCGCTCGACTTCAGGGCCGACTTCGTAACAGTCCCGACAGATTGCCGGGCCAATGAAGGCCAGAATCTCTCCCGGCTCAACGTGGAACACCGACATCATGGTGCGAATCGTATTGCGGGTGACTCCCGTGACAGTACTTCGCCAACCGGCGTGAACGGCGGCAACGACGCGCGATTCGGGGGCGTAGAGGAGGAGGGGCAAACAGTCGGCATGGGTGGTCATGAGCGCGACGCCTTCATCCGCTGTGATAACAGCATCGGCCTTGGCTACCAAACGCGACCCCGGCCTGGCGCCCGTTCCAGCATGTCGCCTCCGCACGATCGCGACACCGCTGCCATGCACCTGATAGGGCACGGCCAGCCGGTCGGCATCGAGCCCAATCGCATCGCACCAGCGCTGGCGCATCCGCCATGCCGCGCCTCGATCGCGAGGAGCGGTATAGCTGATGTTTGCTTCGGCCGGTGAAATCGACCTTACACGTCTGGTGAGTCCATGCGCCGCACCTCCTGCCTGGGAGAACAGCGTGCTTTGCAGCGGCAACAATTCGTCGTCCGGGAGGTCCAGAACGACACCCTCGATTTCCCGTTCGATTGTGGTGCTCACGTGTCCTCTTCCCGCGCCGCGTCCACGATCATCCTGTCGATCAACCACTCTACAGGAGCGTGATCGTCAGTGTACGGCTCTATGGTCTGTTCGGCTACCCGAATGTTCCCGTATGTCATCGCACCAGACGCAATGATAGCCTGATTTCCCGCTGGATCGAGCGCGAGCGCGTTTGACCAAAAGTCGTCGACCGAGGCTTCCGCAAATGTGCCGAAAATGAGCGTGTTGTCATACTCACGAGTGTCGACAAGGAAGACATGCGGAAAGACGTCGAGCATCGTCGAAGCAATCGCATCGACTAAACGGTAATCGCTGCCATTGCGACCCGCGTTGACGACAACGACCCCGCTCGAGGTCAGGTGACTGGCTGTCTCCTCGAAAAACTCCGACGTCGTCAGGTGAAACGGTATGTACGGTTGCCGATAGGCGTCGATGCCGATGAGATCCCAGTGCTGCGACGACGTTTGCAGGAAATATCTGCCGTCCTCGATGGCTACCGAAATGCGCGGGTCATCCAGGGCAAAGTACTGCTTCCCATACTCCACAATTTCTGCATCGATCTCGACTCCGTCGATATGCGCACCGCCATACGTGTCGAGCACGGTTCGTGCGGCCGTTCCCCCGGCGAGCCCAATGATCAATCCACGTTCGATTGGAGGGGCGTTCTCGAGGAAGAGTGGCGCGATCGTGAAATAGTCCCACGGACCTCCTGTCAAGGGAGTTGCTGGATCGAAAATCGAGTGGATGGCATGGCCCTCGTTCAAGGCGAGGAGCATTACGCCGTTTTCGTTCAGCACCTGAATGTAGTGATAGGCGGACTCGGCCTCCGCGACCAACTCGCCGCGATAGGGTGGCTTGATCGGTGTTGCGCCTACCGTGACATTGAGCAGAAGCACTAACCCGGCCAGCAGCAGCGCGCCGAGACCCATTCGGGGGGCAGGCATGGAAAACAATCCAATTCCTGAAATGACGATTACCAAGAGCGCCATGATCAAGAAGGTGTTTCGGGTACCCACCAGGGGTATCAGAAGGAGTGTAGGCAGAAAGCTGCCAACAATGGAACCGATCGTGGACAGGGCCCAGACCCGTCCCGCGTTCGAGCCTGCTGAATCGATATCCGTGGCACGCAGACGTATCGCGAACGGCGTCACAAAGCCGAACAGCGTGACTGGAACGGCAAGCAGAATGATGACGCCGATCAGTGAACCATAGAAGGCGCCGGCGTCCACGTTGTCGATTGCGCCCAGGGAGGCCCGCAGCACCGGTCTGGCGAGGAACGGAATGGTGGCCGCGGCAAAGCCGGCGAGCGCAGTCACGCTGTAGAGAACCCGAACTGAGGGATAGCGGTCGGCGAGGCGTCCGCCCAGGTAGTACCCGAGTGCGAGGTACGCGAGTGTCAGGCCAATGAGATTGGCCCATATGAAGGTGGATGTACCGAAGTACGGAGCAAGCAATCGTGACGTCGCCAACTCGATGCCGATGCTGGACATGCCGCCGACAAAGACGATGGGCATGAGCATCCGCTCGGCGGAGAGCAACTGTGGCGTGTCGGTTGATGCAAGAGCGGCGCGCGGGGGGTCGCCGAGCTGTTCGATGTGGCTGTTCAATCGTGATCACCGACGACTACGGAGCGGGACAGCGTTGCTGGCAAAGGATACGCGATTCATGCGGGTC
>JBFWRO010000384.1:0-3861 GCA_050248865.1 Thermomicrobiales bacterium
GGTGAGATCAGCGTCGATCTGGACGTCGGAGGCTGCTGAGTCTCCTTCATTGACCACTCTCACGGCAACATAGAAGGTTCCGTCCTCTTCACGCACCCGCTGGAGGTTGGCCTCGGCATGAATGTCGATGGGATCTCCGCCTCCGGCGAGATAGAGGTAGGTGACAGTCATGAAGGCAGCGATCAGGATCGCCAGGCTGATCAGGAGCGTGGTCCATTCCGCCAGACTGCGGGGATCCTCTGTCGAGGTCGACGGCACATTGCGATCTGCTTCGGCGGGCGTCATATCACCAGCCTGCCAGCCGCTCCACCGATCGTAGCGGGAAGCCCGAGGACGATGATCATCGCCAATGCCATATGGATCGGCACACCGGTGTGGATGAAGTCAAGAAGATACAGAATGAGTCCTGAGACCGTTAGCGAAATGAGGTACGACAGGGCTGTCTCGGTCAGGGGACTTTGAAATGGGCCCGGACCTTGTCCGCGATCGAACCCGCTGGCAAATACAATTCCGTACGACAACAGCATCGAAAAGACCATGATCGCCGCCAGGTGCCGATAGTCGAGCGAACCGGCCAGCATGCGCCCTTCGTCCGTGGGGGCGACGCCGAATCCGATCAGGACACTGCCCACCACGGTCGCCCCGACGTCATTCAGAAATCCGCTTCCTTCAGGCTCCGACTCCTCAGCGGGAGAAGCATCTGCCCCGGTCGCTCGAAACACCGAATTAGCAACCGAGGCGCCAATGCTGAGAGGCACGGCCTGGATAATGATCATGCCCATGGTCGCTTCGAGCGGGTCACGGATCGAAATGCGATCGATGACGAGCAGCATCAACGCTCCGGCGACCAAACCAACCGCAGTCACCTCGATCGCCTGCCCCATCGCGCTCCGCCAGGTGGACCGTCCCTCGCGGAATCCTGAGTAGTAATTGACGATCACATTCAGGACCAGGGCGGCAATCAGGAGCACGTACAACTTCCAATTGCTCAGCGTGGTTCCCAGCTGCCACATCTCGAGCGTATACAGAAGGGGCATAGCAAACAGAAAAGCGCCGGCGAAGGCGCGAACCAGGCTCACCCCCTCGGCTTTGAAGTCGCCGCGGGGCACTGATCCGATTGTTGTCAGGTTCACGACGAAGCTCACATCCACCTCCCTCTGGTCAGTCGAGCGGAGCATACCTGACCATATCGGGTGAGGCCGACGGTCTCGTGCCGAACGTTCATTCACACGTTCGACTTACCCTCGATGTTTCACGTCAACGGCAATCGGCGCTCGGCATGATGGCGGATTGCTGGCGCTTGCATTGACGCTCGTTTCGCCCGCCACCTGGCGTTGAGGTACTCCCGACTCGCCCCTTTGACATATCGCGAGTACACCCGCAAGATTCCTGACCGGTCCATCGCACAGCCTGTCTGTGCATCCGGCAGAAGGATTACGGCATTGACACAGACCACGCTCAAGGGGATAACCTGGGACCATACCAGGGGATATGTTCCGCTGGCGGCCACGGCTCAACGCTATCACGACGAGCATCCCGACGTCCGCATCGAATGGCAGACGCGGTCGCTCAAGGACTTTGGCGATTTCCCCATCGAGAAGCTCGCCGAGCAGTTCGACCTGCTGGTTATCGATCACCCGTTCGCCGGGTATGCGGCCACCCATCCCGTCCTGGTGCGCCTCGATGAGCACCTCGATTCCTCATTTCTTGCCGATCAGGCCGCCAACAGCGTTGGTAAGTCGCATGAGAGTTATGTCTACGGCGATCACCTCTGGGCCCTGGCCATCGACGCGGCGACCCCCGTCAGCGGCTTTCGACCCGATCTGCTGGCGAAACACGATCTGGAACTGCCGCGTACGTGGGACGATCTCCTGACGCTGGCCGGGAAGGGCTTCCTTGCGCTGCCTGCGGCGCCTGTCGACATCATTATGAATCTGTACATGATCACGCTGGCCATGCGGGAACCGCTCTTCGAGCGTCCGGACATGATTGTCGAGGTGGTTCCTGGTTCGCGGGCGCTGGAGATGTACCGCGAACTGGTTCTCACGGCCGGCAAGGAGAACCTGCAACGCAACCCCATTCGCACCTGGGAAGCCATCACTCGCACCGACGATCTCGTTTTCTGCCCGTTCGCCTACGGCTACTCGAACTACGGCCGGCGCGATTTCACCGATCGGCCTCTGCGGTTCGGCGGCCTCGTCGAGCTCGACGGCGTGCGCCTGCGCTCGACTCTGGGAGGCACCGGCCTGGCGATTTCCACGATCTGCGCAGAGCTCGAGACGGCGCTCGATTACGCACGCTACGTTGCCAGCCCAGAGTGCCAGCGAGGCTCGTACACGCTCACCGGGGGTCAACCCGGGCATCGTCAAGCCTGGCTCGATGAAGGCAACAATTTGTTGACCAACGGGTTCTTCGCCGACACACTGCAGACACACGATGAGGCCTACCTCCGTCCGCGTTACCCGGCATACAACCGGTTTCAGGAGGACGCCGGCGAAATGATCTGGCACTTTATCGACGACGGTGGTGAGGCCAGCAACCTGATGGAGCGGCTCAATGCTCGCTACCGGGAGAGCCTCGCAGGTGAGTGAAGCGCCGCCAATCCCCTCCCTGCCCGAAGACCAGCGTCCACTGCACGGCCTCACCGTCGTCGATTTCAGCCAGTTCCTCGCAGGGCCTTCGTGCGGACTCCGCCTGGCCGATCTCGGCGCGCGGGTCATCAAGATCGAGCGCCCCGACGGCGGCGATCTCTGCCGTCGCCTGTACATCTCCAATCTGGAACTCGATGGCGATTCGACACTCTTTCACTCGATCAATCGCAACAAGGAGAGTTACGCCGCGGATTTGAAGAACCCCGCGGACCTCGAGCGCATCTGGATGTTGATCGCCAGCGCCGACGTGATGATCCAGAACTTCCGGCCGGGTGTCATCGAACGCCTGGGGCTTGCGTATGACGATGTCCGCAAGGTCAATCCGGCAATCGTCTACGGAACGATCACCGGATATGGCGACGTTGGGCCGTGGCGTGACAAACCGGGACAGGACCTCCTCGCCCAGTCACTTTCCGGATTGACGTGGTTGAACGGCGACGCGCATCAGGGACCTGTTCCGGTCGGGATTGCCGTGGCGGATCTGATGGCCGGGGCGCATCTCGCGCAGGGGATCCTCGCCTGTCTGGTGCGGCGGGGCATCACCGGCCGTGGCGGACTGGTCGAGGCTAGCCTGCTGGAATCAGTTCTCGACTTCCAGTTCGAAGTTCTCACCACCCATCTCAATGACGGCGGAAGACTCCCACAGCGAAGCGAAGTCAACAATGCTCACGCGTACCTTGCCGCTCCCTATGGCATCTACGAAACGTCCGACGGATACCTGGCGCTTTCGATGCAGCCCATTCCGCCGCTTGGCCAGGTGCTTGGATGCCCTGAGCTGGAAGCGTTCGACGATCCCCAGGGCTGGTTCGACGACCGCGACCGCATCAAGCGGATCCTTGCGGACCATTTGCGAACGGCATCGACGGCACACTGGCTCTCGGTGCTCGAACCAGCCGATTTCTGGTGCGCCGACGTGCTCACCTGGCCGCGGCTGATGGAACATGAAGGATTCCGCGTGCTCCACATGACCCAGGATATTCATCGAAAGAATGGAGCCACGCTGACCACGACCCGCTGCCCCATTCGTATCGATGGCGCCCTGCTGTCCTCCGACCGCGGGTCTCCGGTGATTGGGGAAAGCAATGAGGCCATCGAAGCTGAAATGCTCGGTCCACTGAGACCGAAATCTGAGCACACAGGCAGCGACTGAACCCAGGCGAACAGGAGGGCAATCCTGAACTCCCCGCGAGACCTTGCTATGCCGAGCGTA
>JBFWRO010000385.1:0-3843 GCA_050248865.1 Thermomicrobiales bacterium
GGCCGTCGATGGAACCGTCCATAAGCGTGCTGACCCATGCCGGTTGATTTGGACCGTATGGGTGTGCCCAGTGAAGACATGCTCGATCGAATACCGTTCGATCAACCCCAGCAACCAGCTGCGTGCCGGCTCGTCGAGACTGTTGTAGAAACCGCTGGAGACTTCATTGCGGTCGACATGGAAAATCGGCATATGGAGAAAAAGCATCGTTCGGCGGTCCGAGTGATGGCGCAGATCGTGTTCCGCCCACTCCTGCTGCTCGGTTGCCGCTGGCAACGGCCCATTCATGATCTGCGTGTTGAGCAGCACCCCATGGAACGTTCCTGCGTCGAAGCTGAACCACGACCGGCCGCATCGTGCATGCCACGCATTGAGTGTTCCGGGTGTCACCCATTGGGCAGGGCTCGTCGGATCTGGCTTATCGCCGATGTCCATGTTCCCGGCGGCCTGGTGAAAGTCGAGCCCAAGCGAGGCGAACTGGTCGAGGGCCCCTTGCTGCGCAACATCGGCGCGTCCGGTTTCCGGATACTCGTGACTAATGTCGCCCAGATGAACCGCTGCGTCTCGCGGCAGCCCGGCGGCCAGTCGCAGAGCCCGGGTCGTGCGAGCGGGAAACTCCTGTACTGCTGACCATTCGGTCGACTGCTGATTGTCTGGCAAAATAAAGTGGGTGTCAGTGACCACAACGATTTGCGTCGTTGCTTCGGCCAGCAGATCGAGGTTCCAGATCTTCTTGGATGTTTCACTCACGTCGATTGCGGCTCCTGCGCATTGAGGTTTTCCCCCCTGAGAGATTGTGCAGAACTCCCGGGTCTTCCGGCATCCTATGCTATGCAGCACCGATCTGTCCGGCTGGAGTGACGCTCGATGAAGCAGAGGAGGGAACTCAGTGGCTTTCAATGTCAGAAAACGCGGAAAACTCTCGTACTACTACCAGGGTGATCGCCCCGTCCTCTCAGCACTGGTGACCGAAGAGCAGTCAGACGGCGACTTGAAAATCTACTTTGCGGGACTGACTGGGGGATACTCCGCAAAATCCGTGCTCGGCCTCGACGATCTGGTCACGATGGATCCCCATCGAGAGATTCCTCTTGTCTTTCGTTGTTGGGAGAAATGGCTGCAGGACGCGGGAATCTGCGACTCTCTGCGGAACATCGACTTCATCGAAGTCCACGCCTTCGGCTGTCAGCCGAAATCCCCAAATCCTCTTGTCGATCCGGCTGGTTTCGCGGTCGAGCAAGATCGCCTCAGGACCGCTTATGCAGAGGCTTACAGTGGGTTCTTTGCTGACAACCTGCCTGAAAATGGCGTGCCCTGCCGATTTACGGTGCACCTCGTTGACGTTCCAGACAAAGCCGCGTCATACGAGTTTTACAGCACGGGACTGCTGCAGCGCTCGCTCCAGGAGTGAACCTGTTGACACCAAACCGGGCGAGAGATGTCGCTCCGCCCGGTTTCCAAAGCCTAATTACTCAACGAACGGTACTTCCTCACCGCAAGCGGCGCAAAGATTGCCACGATCACCACGACCCAGATCACTGTGAGCGCCACCGGGTGCTCAGAGGGAAAACCACCCGATCCGTACGGATTCGGATTACCCCAAAGATCGCGGGTCGCCGCGGCGAGCGCGCTGACCGGATTCCATTCCGCAAAAGGTTGCAGCCAGCCGGGCATGGTTTCCGGCGGAACGAAAACATTCGAGAGAAATGTCAATGGGAAAATTATGATGAATCCCAGTTGCTGGGCGGTCTCGACAGTTTTCATCGACAGGCCCATCCAGATGCCAACCCAGGACATGGCAAAGGTGAATAGCAGGAGAAGGCCGGCACCAGCGAAAAACTCGGGGATCGACCCGTGAACCCTCCAGCCCACGGCGAGTCCGGAGATCATGAGCACCACGACGATGAATGCGTTGTATACAAGATCGAAAATGGCTCGCCCCGTCAGCACCGCCGACCGAGCCATCGGCAAGGACCGGAATCGGTCCATGATTCCCTTCTTGACGTCTTCCGTAACTCCGATCGTCGTCACTGCTGATGCGAAACAGACGGTTTGCGCAAAAATACCGGGCATCAGAAACTCACGATACGAGCCGCCGCCCGGGAGCGGTATCGCCCCTCCGAAAACGAACGCGAAGAGAAGCACGAACATGATCGATTGAATAATGGCGAAAATCGCCAGTTCCGGAATGCGTGGTACACGCTTGAGATTTCGCCAGGCGACAACCAGCCCATCCGAAATCGCCCGCTGAAACTGACCCGTTCGGGCCTCCGCTTCGATGGCGCTCATTCGGATCCTCCCGCGATTTCAGATTCGCTGCTTCGGTTGGTGAACTCTTCGGCAACATGGCCGGTTAGCGTCAGGAATACATCGTCCAGTGTCGGTCTGCGCAGACCGATGTCATCGATTTCGACGCCCGCCAAATCGAGCTCGCGAATCAGCTCGGCGAGTCGCAGCGCGCCGCCCGTCGATGGCGCGGTAATCCTTCGGGTATGCAGATCGACAGTGATGTCCTCCTCGGCATGTCCATTGCAAAGGATCGTGCGGGCCCGCGCGATCGTTTCTGATGAGCGCACGATCACTTCCACCCGCTCGCCGCCGATATCCGATTTCAGTTCATCAGCGGTGCCACGGGCGATGATTCGTCCGTGATCGACGACGGCGATGCTGTGCGCCAGTTCATCGGCTTCCTCGAGATACTGCGTGGTGAGAAGGAGCGTCGTTCCCTCTTTCACCCGCTCACGAATGGCATCCCACATCGCTATGCGGCTCCGCGGATCGAGACCAGTCGTTGGCTCGTCAAGGATCAGCAGCTTTGGGCGCCCAGCCAGGGCGCCCGCCAGGTCGAGTCGTCGACGCATCCCGCCCGAGTAAGTTTTCACGACTCGATCGGCGGCGTCCGGCAAATTGAACTGCTCGAGGAGATCATCCGCTCGCTGCCGGGCCTCCGCCTTGCCAAGCTGGTAAAGCCGGCTAAACATAAAGAGATTTTCTCGTCCAGTGAGATGCTCATCCACCGCCGCGTACTGACCGGACAGCCCAAGGATCGTCCGCACCTGATCAGCCTGCTTGACGACATCGAAGCCGCTGATCGTCGCCCACCCGGCGTCCGGATGCAGCAGAGTGGCCAATATGCGGACGGTCGTGGTCTTTCCTGCACCATTGGGGCCGAGCAATCCGAGCACCGTGCCTTCCTCGACTGTTAAATCGAGCCCATCCAGTGCTTTCACGACCGTTTTTCCACTCTTGTAGGTCTTGACCAGCCCTTCAGCAACGACGGCCAGCTTTTTGCCCGCGGACGGGACGCGAATGACGCCCTCATGCCCGCTCGCTGACGATAACCGCAATGAACCTGGGGTAGAACCCCGGACTTGAGAATTGGTATCGGATCCTGGTGTATGCAAGTTCCCTCCAATCTTCTTGGTAATGAGCAGCTATTGGAACGTGGGGACACGGATGAACGGCAGCTCGATCTGGCCTGAGCGCTTGCTCTGCCATCACAGACAGTGTGACGCCACAAACTCCAGCCTGTGAGATGAGGAGAGAAATTCGCCGGCCGGAGCGTTCACTCCGTGCCGGCGACCCAGGTGGCTTGCAAGAAATGGTGGAAAGGTCAACTACCGTGAATAGTATTCGACCACGAGGTGTTCAGCGCAGATGATTGGTACTTCCGAGCGCTCCGGCAGGCTGACCAATCGTGCATTCAGGCTGTTTGCATCGGCCTCGACATACGGCACGCTCGATCCACCGACGCGAAAGTCGGAGAAAATCGGCATCTTCTGACTGCGATCCTTGACCGACACAACATCACCAGGCTTCAAACGCTGCGAAGGAATAGTCGCC
>JBFWRO010000386.1:0-3838 GCA_050248865.1 Thermomicrobiales bacterium
CGACAAACAGGCGAACATCCTCGCTCCGGTCGAAGAACAATGTGACTGGTTGCGGACCATCGGGTTTCAGGATGTCGATTGTTACTTCAAGGTATTCGAGCTCGCCGTTTTCGGTGGTCGCCGGCCTGAGTAGAACCTGAGTACTTTTGACATACGTTCATCGAGTCCGAAGATACGGCTTCGACGCGTGCGAGCCATGCGCAGCCGCACGTAATTTCCGATACCCTGCCGCATAGCCTTGTGGTGCGGAATCAATCGGAGAGAAGCCGTCATGCTCACTGTGGACCAGCGTCGGATCGCCATCGACCTGTTGCGAGGAAACAGCGAATCCGGCGACTCCGCCGCTCGCGCCTTGCTGGATCAGTACCTCGCTGAGAAATCCAGCCTCGGACCGGAGACAGTCACTGCGCACATCAACGGCAAGGCAACGATTCATCGCGACAGTCGGGGCATCCCCCACATCGAAGCGGATGATCCATACGATCTTTTTTTTGCCCACGGTTATGCTCAGGCGCAAGATCGCCTCTGGCAGCTCGATTTTCTCCGGCGCCAGGCGCATGGCATGTTGTCCGAAATCTTCGGTGCCGAGAGACTGGAGTCGGACATGCTCTCTCGCACGGTTGGACTCACCACCATGTCCGAGGCGGCGCTGGCGGCTTCTCATCAGGAAAGCCAGGATGCATTTCGCGCCTTCGCCGACGGCGTCAATGCCTGGATGAACGCACTTCCGGCCGGATTACCGATCGAATTCGAGCTGCTCGACTATGAGCCGGCGCCGTGGTCTCCCGTCGATTCCGTGGCCATCATGCGCCGGTGGTACTGGTATTTGACCGGGCGGTTGCCCGTTCTTTCGACGCCGGAAGTGGTCCGTGCCAACATCGGGGATCTCGACGCGGCCTGGTACCAGCCAGACGGGCAAGTGGCCTACATCGTCCATGAGGGTGACTTCGAGCCCGAACCGAAATGGCCCGGCCTCGAGAGCGCCGATGGCCCAGGTCCGTACTGGGGGATCAACGACGGCTCGGGAAGCAACAACTGGGCAGTTTCCCCATTGCTCACCGAGGGCGGATTCGGCATGGTGGGGTCCGACCCGCACGTCTACTACACGGTGCCCGCCGACTGGTACGATGTCCATCTGAAGGGCGCCGGCTACGACGTCGTCGGCATGACCTATCCCGGCGTGCCGATGATCCGGTTCGGACGCAATCGCACCTTTGCATGGGGCGTGACGAACAACATCTGTCTGCAACGCGATCTCTATATCGAACGGGTCAACCCGCAAAATCCGGATGAGTATCTCGACGGCGACGAGTGGAAGCCGTTCGGCTCACGTGTCGAGCAGATTCCTGTACGGGACGCAAAGGCGCACGAGCTCACGATTCGTTTTGCCCACGACCGACCGGTCGTCGATCACCTGGTGGCCGCCGACGCATTGCCTCGCAATCTCTGGGGCGAACGAGGCGCCAACACCGTGCTCTCGCTGGCCTGGGTTGGTTTTGAGCTTTCCGACGAACCGAAATCTCTGCTCGATCTCAACCGGGCCTCGACGGTTGCCGAGGGCAGGGAATCGCTGCGCGGATTTCGCTGCCCCACCTGGAATTTCGTTTTCGCGGACACAGAAGGCTCAGTCGGCTACCAATGCTCCGGCGCGATTCCGCTGCGAGGCCGGGTCCACCGGGGCTATCGCGACGCCAACGACCCGATCGACGCCTGGCAGGGTTACATTCCGTTCGATGCCATGCCTCGGGTTGTCGATCCTGAGAGAGGGTGGGTGGTCAGCGCCAACAACCCTACGGCGCCGCCAAGTTTTCCCTATCCGCTCTTTGGCACATGGACAGTCGAGGATCGAGCCGCACGTGCGGAAAAACTCGTGGAGGACCTTCGTCCACACACCTTCGGCTCCTTCGCCGCCATGCAGAACGACGTTTACTCTGGCCGTGCCGCAAGGGGCACTCCACCCCTCCTTGCCGCGCTGAGCGACGTCGACGATCCACTGACCCTTCGCGCTGCCGAAATTCTCCGGGCCTGGGACCATTCACTGCCAATCGAGAGTGCGGGCGGTGCGATTTTCTATGTATTTTTCTGGCGGTGGCATCAGAATGTCACGCTGGCGCGATTTCCCGAATCTCACGCGAAGATCGTGCAGGACTCCGGTCAGGGGATGAGCAGCGCGCTCCTTCACGCCAACGAACACGACTGGTTCCCCAGCGAGGATGTCCGTTTGCAGACGATCCGCAAGTCATTCGCTGAGGCCCTGGCGTATCTCACAGAAACGCTCGGCACCGATCCCGATGCCTGGGCCTGGGGCGATCTGCACACGCTCGGAGCGGCGCACCCCGCTGCGAGAACGCCGTTGCAGCATGAGATTCTCGATATGCCGCAACGTCCGCATCCCGGCGGATCGGCCACGCTTTCCAGCGCCCTGTACGTTCCGCCGGGCACCTTTCAGAACAAGATCGGTCCGAGTTACCGCATCATCTCGGCGCTGGACTCCGATTCCACGACTTGGACTGTCACCTGGCCAGGACACTCGGGCCACCCGGGCAGCCCGCACTATGGCGACCAGGTTCAGCATCACCGCACCGGTCAGTACGTCCAGATTCCGTATCAGTGGGAAGACGTCGTGGCAGACGCCCAGAGCACGACCCTGCTCTCCAGGGAGTAGGAGAAGGCCTCAGTCGGTATCTCCGATTGCCGGCGGGTAGTGATACTTCGGCCAGGCAGTGTTGGCGACGGTCGCCGAACTGGACTCGATCGGGGACCTGGCCGGCCGCTTGGCAACCATTTCCCGAGGTGAACGGGCGTGGCGACGTCCCCGGATCGAGTCGCAACTCTCGCCGTGTTCCCTCTCGCTGAGAAAGGGTGCGACAATTGGCATACGATCCCTGGGCGCGGGAGAGAAGATTCTGTCCGATCGACTGACCAATCGAGCGAAGACCCAGTTCGACCAGGTGAAAGCCACGGCCTCCGATGTTCGGAGCACGCTCTGGTTCTTTCCGGCAATCGAGACAATCGGCCTTGCGATTCTGGCGATCGTCCTGATTCTGGCCGACCAGGCGCTCTATAACTCGGGTCAGCTCGGCGGAAGGGACGATGTCTTCAGAGGCGGAGTCGACGGTGCCAGAGGCGTTCTGACTGCCATCGCCGGATCACTGATCGCCGCCGCCGCCACCGTGTTCTCGATCACGGTCGTCGTATTTCAACTAGCCTCGAGTCAGTTCACACCACGGGTCTTGCCGAATTTCGTCGCCGACCGGCGCTTTCAGATTACCGTTGGCACGCTGCTCGGCACATTTGTTTACTGCTTGCTGGCTCTCTGGTCGGTTGGGCATGAGCAGGACGACCGTCAGCCGTTCATTCCCGTGCTTACGATTGCGGCTGCGATTCTTTTGGCGCTTGTCAGCGTGGCGTTGCTCATCCTGTTCATTCATCACGTTTCGACACTTATTCAGGTGTCGTCGCTGATCGATCGGGTCACGACGGAAACCATTCAACGGATTGGCAAGTACGCCGCCGATTCCACTGACGAGGACGAAAGAATTGATTCGATGGATTTGGAGTCGGACGGGGTCATTGTTGTCAGTGATTCCGCCGGTTATCTCCGTTCCATGAACATGAGAGAGTTGCTCGATGCTGCGGAGGCGCGCGGGGCTACCATCGAAATGCTCTGCTCCATCGGAACCTTTATGATCCCCGGTCTCCCAATTGCCAGGGTTGTTCCGGTAACGGCCATTGACGAGGAATTGATGCAGAAGATACGGGGTGCATGCCAGCTTCACTCTGAGCGAATGTCCGGCAACGATATCGAAGTTGGCTATAAACTCATCGCTGACATCGC
>JBFWRO010000387.1:0-3835 GCA_050248865.1 Thermomicrobiales bacterium
GGATTCGTCTCCACGTGCGATCCCAGAAATGCTCTCCGCTGACGTTCTCGACGATTCGCGCCAGAATGCCGAAGCCGGCGTTGGAGTAAACCAGCTGCGTGCCTGGCTGATATTCGAGCGGCAGGATCAGCATCGCGTCGGTCAACTGCTCCAGGGTCGGCGGTTCACCTCGGCGGAACAACCCGCGAGGCAGGTCTTCAGGCAGGCCGCTCGTATGAGACAGCAGCTGCCGGACGGTGATCGACGCTCGTTCGCCCTCGAACGGACCGGTCGCGGCTGCGGCAAACTCGGGCGCGACGTCGACCACCCGGCTATCCAGGTCGAGGGAACCTTCATCGACCAGCGAGACGACTGTCGATGCCGACACCGGCTTGGTGACCGAAGCAAGCGCAAACAGTGTGCGATCGCCGACGGGTTCTCCGGCCCGTGCGTCCCCCGCGTGATGAACCGCGACCATCTCACCAGCGTGCCATACGGCCGCTGAGACTCCCCTGACCCCACCCTGGCCGATCCAGCCGTCGATACGTCGAAGCGCTGCTGAAATGTTGTCTTCCATCGATGTCGATGTCACTCGTTGCCTCCCGTTCAAGCATACTTGCGTCGTGTCATTCGACGAAGAAAGGCGACAATGTGAACGTGGCAGTGGAACCAAACCTGATCATTGTTCCCGACCATGATGCAATGAGCGTCGTGGCCGCTGATATGGTGTCCGAAACCCTCCGCGAGAACCCGCGGGCCGCGATCTCGCTGCCCACAGGCAGCACGCCCGTCGGCATGTTCGACGAACTGATCAGGAGATGTCAGGAGGGGACTGTCGATCTGACGCAATTCCAGATGTTCTGTCTGGACGAGTATCTGGGCGTGTCCGCCGATGACCCAAATACGCTGACCTCCTGGCTTTTCCGGACGTTCATCATTCCCGCCGGCATTCCAGCGGAGAACGTGCACACCCTCCCCGTCACGTCGCCAACTCCCAGCGCAGCCGCCATCGCCTACGAAGAGGAAATCGAGGCGGCAGGTGGCCTTCAGCTGGCAGTGCTGGGGATAGGCGGCAATGGTCATATCGCATACAACGAGCCGGGTTCTGGCGCTGATTCGCGCACCAGAGTCGTCGACCTGACCGACGAGTCGATAGCCCAGGCGGCAGGATATTTCGAAGGCGCATCCGTGCCTCATCAGGCAATGACCGTGGGCGTGGGAACATTGCTGGAAGCAGAGCGGCTCGTGCTCATCGCCACCGGTGAGAACAAGCAGGAGATTCTCAGGGCTGCATTGCTTGGACCAATGTCGTCCGACGTCCCGGCATCGTGGCTGCGACTCTGCCCCGAAAAGGTCACGTTCGTGATAGATGAAGCCGCTGCAGGGCTTCTGGAAAGGTAACTAGGCGGCTCCAGCCGGATCCGGCTTCAGCACGGTGGCAAGAGCAGCGATCACCCGTTGATGCGTCTCGGGATCGGCAGCCATGACGATGCCGCCGGCGTTCACCGGGTTCGGTTTGTTGTAGCGATGCAGATGTCCATGGAGATCGGATGCGGCACCGCCCGCTTCGAACATGATCAGATCGGGAGCGGCGAAATCCCACTCCCATGCGTAATCTGACCTGCCATCGACGTGAACGCCAATCAACGCATCACAAAGACCGTTGGGTGGAACGAAGCGGCGGACGGTGACCCCAATATCTGAAACGAGAACTTCAGCGCCGCCCAATTCCTGAGCGACGCTGCCGAGCACCGGCAGGTTGCCGCGAGCGCCAAGCCAGGTCGAGGTCAGCAGCCGGGGCGCGCTTCCCTCCGCAACCGGGCTGAAACGCAGCCTGCGTGCGGAGCCACTCACCTGGATCTCAGCGCCTTCGCCGGCCACCGCCCGTATCAAAACATCGCCAGTCGGTTGATAGACAACGGCCGCTACCGGGCGCTGACCGACGACCAGGGCGATCAGAACCTCGAATTCCCCAGTCCGGTTCACGAACTGATTCGTGCCATCGATTGGATCGACGATCCAAACGCGCTCGGTCGATAGGCGAACCCTGTCGTCGGCCCCTTCCTCCGTCAGGAAAGCGTCGGCCGGAAATGCGCCCCCGACGCGTTCCCGGATGATCCGGTCAGCGGCCAGGTCGGCGTCGGTCACGGCCGACCCATCGGTTTTCTCGTAGACAGTCGCGTTGTTCGCGTTGTAATAGTCGAGAATCGCCTCGCCAGCTTCCCGCGCGGCTTCCGTCGCGATGTCGAGTGCGTGGCTATATTCGTTCGATCTGCTCACACGTCGGTCCTCGCTATGCATATATCCATATGCAGCCCTTGTGCTAAATTGCGTTCCCGGTACACTCCGTCACCATGAACGCCCCGCCGCGCCGGTTACCAAGCGATCAGAGCGCACCCGATCCGCTCGCACATGAACTGAACCACGGGCAGAGGCTGGTTGTCGACTATCCCGCGAGTGGCAGGCATATGCTCGTCCTCGCGCCGCCAGGCAGTGGCAAGACGCTGACGATAACCCATCGCATCGCCAGACTCCTGCGCAGCAAGGAGGCTGCCGCAGAAAGCGTTCTGGCGTTGACGTTCACCGAGCGTGCCGCCAGCGAACTGGCCGCGCGGCTGCACGCCTTGTCGCTTCATGGCGTGACGGCCAGAACTTTCCATGGCCATTGCTCGACGCTTCTCCGCACCCATCACCGCGAAGCCGGTTTCAGTGAGGCATTTTCAGTGTTCACCGACCAGCAGTTGGAACAGGCACAAATGGAGGCGATCGGCTCTCTGAGACTCTCTCGTCTCCCAGGACGCCACGTTGGAAGCATTCGCCGAACCCTGAGTCAATACGTGTGCGAACCGTTGAGTCTCGAGGAGGCCGCTCTCCGCTCGTCTCTCTCCATTCTGCAATTCGAGGCGTTGATCGAACGATATGAGGCCATCAAGCGCGAGCAGAAAGCGATCGACTTCGATGATCTGATCGTGCGCACGGCGAATCTGCTCTGGAATACGAGTGAGGTGGCGGATTCGATCCACGACCGGTGCAGGTTCGTTTTCGTCGATGAGTTTCAGGACGTTTCGCCGGAACAGCTGCGACTGCTGAACGCGCTGGCGCCGCACCAGCTGGACAATCGGCAGGTTGTCGTTGTCGCTGATGAGAATCAGTCGATCTACGCCTTCAGAGGCGCTGACCCGGGGACGATGTTGCGAAGATACCGGGAACTCTACCGTCCGTCCGAATTCACCCTCGAGGAGAACCGCCGCTCAGTGGCGAGTATCGTGCGAGCGGCTCAGAGACTGATGCGCGCTGCTGACGCAGACGAACGAAGCAAGCCCTGGCGAGGCGAAGGTCACCGCGTGCTGGGGTTCGCCTGTGACCACGAAGTTCACGAGGCCGACTATGTGGCGCACCTCGTGGAACGGGCGATTGGCGAAGGGTTCAGTCCTTCACACATTGCGGTGCTGTATCGACGACATGAGCGCGGAGAGGTCATCGAGAACGCGCTCCTGAAACGGTCGATCCGGCTCTTCCGTGTCCAGAAAGGGCGGTTCTACGATCTTCCGGACGTCCAGGAGACCATTCGATCGCTCGAACTCGTGACGTCGAGTCAGGACCGTAGTTTCGTCAACGCGGTGAACTGGCCGCGATTTCTCGTCGACGAGCTGACGATGATCTCGCTGCGGCGGATTACCGAAGACCTGGGCATCGGTCTGGCAGCGATCGGCGAACAAAGAGAAATTCTGCGGGAGCGATGCTCCCCATTGACGGCCACCATTGTCGAGCAGTTCTTCGCCGACGTCGTTCATCCAGTCAGGGCAATGGAGTCAGAGGAACCGGCGCGTGTGGTCGAGGGAATGCTCGATTTGCT
>JBFWRO010000388.1:0-3810 GCA_050248865.1 Thermomicrobiales bacterium
TTCCGATCTCTTGGTGAAGACGTCGAGGCCATTTCAGACGAGGAGTTTGCTCAGCTGGCGACGCCCGTAGCGCTCTCTCCTGAAGGGATGACGGCAATTTACGGGTTCGGTAGAGCGATCGATCTGGGAGACGGTCGCGTGGCCATCGTCATCGAAGGAGATGATCAGTCCCAGCCCGATCCAGTTTCCCCGACGCTCTTCATTCTCGTTCAGCAGGATGATCACTGGGTTATCGACTCGTTCGAAACAACCCAGGACTGAGCGAGTCCGAAAGAGACATAGCTGGTTTGTGAGCGCTCAAAATCCCGGTCGAATGCGAGCGCCAGCCAGTCAGGTGCTGACTGCATACCCCGTCAGTTCGACATACCCAACGCCGGTGACTTCCTCTCCGGCGCTGAGACCTTTCACGTGCACCGCGCCCTCCCAGTAGATGACGCCGGTGGTTGCCAGTGTGTTCAGCTCCTGGTCGAGGATCACCGGAGTCACAGTCAGGATCAGCTCGCGCGAGGGAATCGTGATCTCCCAGCCTGAGGGCCAGGTGATATCCGTGGCCGGACTCGTCCAGCTGTCCAGCACCACGGCGGAGAAGTCCTCCTCCCTCAGCCAGCTCGTGGTGCCATCCCGATCGACGATCGTCACATCGACCCGCTCGATTTCGCGGTCGGCGCTGTACAACACGTAGGCCATGATCTCGGTTTGATCGTCGAGCTGAATGCTGAACCAGTCCCAACCGCCGTCCCGAAAGGTGTCGATCGATCCCCACTGATGATCGAACCAGGCAACTCCGGTCACCGGGCTGGTTTCACCGGAAGACGTCAATTCGCCAAGAACGTCGATGCGCGTGCGGGAGTAATAGTAGCTCCAGGTATCGTCGTCGTATTGCACATAGCCATCGACGTTGTGAAGTGCCGGGGCTTTCTCGGGGGTCAGGAGAAGATCGAACGCGTAGTCGTCGAACGCCGCCTGAAGGCGTGCAATCCCGTCGTCGATTGTCACTGACCAGTCGCCGATTCTCAGAGCAAGCTGACCGGGTGAACCATCCACAGTCGCATCGCCAGGTTCCAGTCGCTGATCGTACGAGAAGCGCTGGAGCTGATGATCGGTGATCGCGACGTGCGAGACGAAGGCCGTCAGGGCCCCGGTGCTTGCCCGAAAAAAGACGTACTGGAAACCGTAGGTCGATCCATCGGGCGTTTCCAGGTGGCCGGTGAAGTACCACCACTCGATCAGCTCATCATGAACGCGATCGTCGGCGGGCAATTCCACCGGAACTGGCGCATCGACGGGTGACCCGCTCCCTGGTGATCGAACCGCTTCCGATGCGGCGAACGAATCGGCCCCGGTTCCCACCACCATCAGCAGGATCACCGCACTGATCGTCAGACATGCCCAGGATTGGCGTACCACCAGGATCTCCTCCACGGAATACGGACTCTTCGTGCCGATCGTAACCCAGACCGGCATGAAGAGTCCGGAACGACAATCGCCGCTGGCGGGCAGCGGCGTCGTCGATCACGATGTATTTCGAAGGGGTGTCCTGGCGATTCGTCAGTTGTCGTCCCACGTTTCGACACTCTGCTCCTTCCGCCCTGACGTCAGGAAAACGAGCGCCAGAAGGACGAGCATCAATGCTGGCAAGAACGATTCCATCGGCGAACTCCTTTCCGGCTATTGACAGGAGATCGAAGCACTAACAGGCGACTGGCAGCTCGCCGGCACCGGCCTGGTTGCCTCGATCCCGGGTCACAAGTGATCTCAACGGAGTAAGAACCGTGTCCAGACCGCCTGTCCTCCCGCTATTCGAAGCGCCAACGACCTTCCGAGCTTCGTGCCACTGACGTTTGCGATCGAGTTCCTGTTCGAAAAGGCGCCTCTCAACCGACAGCACACCAAAAACAACTGCTCCGCCCATCATTTCAGTGCTCCTTCCTCGATCCATTACGCATCAGCTAGTCGATGACGGCAGTCGCCAGTACCTGTATTTCGACGGCGCGTCATATTCCGGTTATTCCATTACCAATAAAGTCGGGGCTCTCGGTCCATTTCCGGTTCCCCTGCGCGCATTGTCATGATGCTTTCTGCCGGTCCTGAGTGCATCTGCAAGATTGTGTATTTTGCGGATTCCGCCACATACGTATGGTTGCATAGGAACGTGACAGACCGGCGGCGAGCAAGGGCCTTGCCGTCCAGGATCAGGTGGTAATCGGCGTGATACCGTTGCAGTGGCAGGCGACTGCGGAACTCCGCATCTATTGGGCGAGCAGTGATGCGATCTCGTACTTCGACACTCTATCACGGCTGGATCGTCGTCGGCGTGGCAGTGGTCTCGACGCTGATCGTTTTCGGGATTCGCTCGATACCGTCGGTCTTCGTCAAGCCACTCGAAGCCGAGTTCGGCTGGAGTCGAACCCAGATATCGATGGTGTTCGCTGTCGGATTGCTCTGCACTGGTCTGGCGGCACCGCTCGGTGGCGCGCTCATGGACCGATTCGGACCGCGGCGAGTCCTTTCCTTGAGTCTTGCCCTGATCGGAAGCAGCATTCTGCTCTCCGTCTGGATGACCACGTTCTGGCACTTTCTCCTTCTCTGGGGGATTCTCAGCGGTATTGGCACGGGCGCTGCCAATGGCGTGGGCCCGACGATCTCGAATCGGTGGTTTGTCCAGCGGCGAGGACTCGTGCAAGGCCTCTTTGGTGCGGGAACCTCCGCTGGCATGTTGCTCCTGATTCCACTCATCAGCTGGATCGTCGTTGCGAATGGGTGGCGGGCGGCCACCGTTGTTGCCGCGACCTGCGCCTTCGCCCTGATTCCGTTCGTGGTCCTCTTCATCCGTGATAGCCCCGCCGCCGTCGGCCTGCAACCCTACGGTGCGACATCGGCGACTCCCGCCCCACAGCGTCCTGCGGCGGTGCGGGCTACGATGGCCCGCGCGATTCGCACGCCTGAGTTCTGGCTCCTGTCCGGTTCCTTCTTCATTTGTGGCGCCTCGTCAAATGGCATCGTAGGAACGCATTTCATCCCCCACGCGGTCGAGCTCGGACATTCCGAAGTGGCTGCCGCGGGAGTGCTCGCCTTCATGGGTTCGATGAACTTCGTGGGAACACTCGGTTCGGGCTGGCTGACGGACAAACATGATCCTCGCAAGCTCCTTGCGATGTACTACATCCTGCGAGGCATGTCTCTCTTTCTTCTGCCAATGGTCTCGGGCATCGAGGGGCTGACTGTCTTTGCCATCATCTTCGGACTCGATTACATCGCCACGGTGCCACCGACCGTGGCTCTTACCGCGGACGTTTTCGGTCGCCAGAACGTGGGGATGGTCTATGGCTGGGTCTTCTGCGCCCATCAGGTTGGCGCCGCCATTGCTGCGCAGGCCGGTGGACTTATCTACGACCGTTTCGGGGAATACACGATTGCGTTCCTGATGGCCGGAGGGTTGGCCGTGATGGGGGGCTTCATGGCTCTGCGCATCGACCGCACCCCCCTGCCAGAATTGCAGGTTCCGGGCGGGGATCCTGCGATGGCCGGACGATCAGCCTGACGCCGAATCGTGTGGAGAAGGTTCGCCGCGGTGACGGTACCAGAGCGTCAACCGCAGTAGCCGCAGAAACCCCATCTCGTCGTAAAGAAGCCGGCCTTCGTCAGTGGATATGAGCGCGGCCGGCAATGAGGGTTGAGCGAGGCTGGCCCGCCAGGTCAGTGCTCTTCCGACGCCTCGTCTCCGAAAATCCGGATGCGTCGCCACAAGTGTGACGTACGTGAGTTGATCCCCCAGCCACGATGAGGACCCGCCGGCAACCCGGCCTTCGC
>JBFWRO010000389.1:0-3806 GCA_050248865.1 Thermomicrobiales bacterium
CATCATGCCCAATCGTTCGGGAACCGAAACATCGTCGGTGAAGCCTTCGTGGCCGGGACCGACATTGCCTGTCGCACCCTGGACGAAGAGGCAGGTCGAACCGGTCAGCAACTCGATCGTTCGTTTGCAATGACCCGGCCAGTCGGAGCTGAGCAGCCGGTTGCTGGGACCGAGCGTTGTCGGGTGCATCGTGTAGCCGGCAATCGTGGCCAGCGGGTCGCCATCGATGGTGTCGATGCGGACCACCAGCACATCCGGATCGATGACGCCACCTGGATTGACGCCGGTGACCAGCCGCCCCTGCGGGTTCGTTTCGCGTCGATTGATCGCCACCGTACTCGAACCGTGCCCGACGCCGAGTCGCGCCTCGACCATCGAGTTGCGGGCTTCCAGCGCGGCGCCGGCAGCATATTCGGGAAGCTGCCGGTACCAGGTTTGCATGGCATCCAGACCTTCCTTGATCCAGTCCCAGGAGCTGGGAGGCGGACCGGCGTGATTGTGGGTGACGGACACACGCACATTGTTCCTGGGGATGCCGAGGGACTGGCCGACGCGTTGCCGGATCGCCTCTGTCTCGTCGTTGTTGATGATCACGAGGTCGAATTCGCACCAGGCGACGGTGGTCGTGCCATCGTCGACGACGAGAACCGTGACATTTAGCGGCTGGTCGACGCCATCCGGCAGGATGTGCGTCTGAGCACCCCATCCGGCATGGGGGGCCGTGAGGGGTGGAGTGATGTCGACCCGGGCGATTCCGGCCCGGAACTCAGAATCAGGCATGGTCTGTGGCTACTCCCAGACCCGGTCGAAACCGGGGCGAATTCGCGACGTTCTCGGTCGGCATGGTACCGCCGCGGCGTCATGTTCGCTGCCGGCTTCCAATCTCGCGGTTTCGACATGGCATACTGCCTGCCTGATGGAAAATCCTGATCGAGCGCGGAGGTTAGCCGTGGAAACGGACCGAGTCGAGGCTGCAGCCGAGTCGTGGCGCATTGTCGTGTTTACCACGGTCCCCAACGGATTTGTCCTGAAGCTGGTGGACGACGTCGCGGGTCGCCTGGGGCACAGGGTTGTGGCGGTCGTCACCACTCCCGGACCCGAACGGCGCAGGAGCGCCGACTACCTGAGTGTTGTCGAGTCGACCCCACCGAACGTCGACGTTCTGGTTTCCAATCATCCGAGCCGGTGGGCGGACATCGTCGCGGTCTGGAAACCCGACCTGATCGTCAGCGGCGGTTTCGCGTGGTTGATTCCGGAGGCGGTCACGTCGATTCCGCGACTTGGAGCGTTCAACATTCATCCGGCGCTGCTGCCCCGCAACAGAGGTCCGGCGCCGATCGAATGGGCGCTGCGGAATGGGGATACGGAGATGGGCTTTACGGCCCACCGGATTTCGAACGCGTTCGATACGGGAGCCCTTCTGGCCCAGATTCGTGAACCGATCGAGGACGACGATACCGCGGGCTCTCTTCTCGACAAGCTCGAATCTCGACTTCCGGAGCTCGTCGGGAGGGCGATCTCCCGCATTGCGCAGGGTGACGCGGGCGAACCGCAGGACGAAGGCCGGGCGACGTATGCCGGGCTGTTCGAACCTGAATGGCGAGAGATCGACTGGCAACAGCCGGCTCGGACGATCCACAACCAGGTGAGGAGCTGGATCGGGTTTCGAGATACGCCGAGGGGCGCATTTGGGGTCATCGACGGGGATCGCATGTTGATCACACAAACGCGACTTCCCAAGGAAGGCGCCGCTCCTCTCGCCTCCCCGCCGGGCACCGTTCTCGACCGGACGGAAGATGACGTGATCGTGCAATGCGGCGATGGCCCGCTGACGATCCTGGAGTGGAGTCGAACCGATCCCTGACGGGAACACCGCATCTGAGGGGTGCGATTACCCGCTCTGTGTCGTCGCTGGTGTGCCCGATTGGTGCGATTCGAGCTCGTCGTACGTCTGTGGCACGACCAGTGTGCCTTCGACGATACGCATCTGGTATTCCGCGACGATCTCCCTGACATCCTCAGCGACCCGATTGTTCGGATCCTCGAAGCCGACACCGATATCGGGATTGTCGAATCCCACTGGTTCGGTACCCAATCCCAGGTCGTTCGTCCCTGGCTCGAAGTTGCCTTGCACGACCTGCTGCACTGCGCGGTAGGCAGCGGTGTCGACACCCTTGCGGCAGACCGCCAGCTCGAAGCCTGGCGCGGCGTGATCCTGCGTCACGTCAGAAGCGATCACCCATTGCTCACCCAGGTTCTTCAGCTCGGCCACTGCCTCGTAACAGCCATTTTCCGACAGTCCGGCAACGGGATAGAGGATGTCTGCACCCTTATTGAATTGCTCCAGCGCGAGCATCTTCCCTGTTTCCGAATCGTCGAAGGAATCAACATAGGCGACCAGGACGTCGGCATCGGCATTGACCGCGGAGACTCCCGCTCGAAAGCCAATCTCAGAACGCATGACCGGCGGAATGCGCTCACCTCCGACAAAACCGAGGACGTTCGTCTTCGTTGTCAAGCCGGCCGCGACGCCTCCCAGAAACGCCGCCTCCTGCATTCTGTACACCACCGACTGAACATTGGGAAGATCGACCGCTGAATCGATAAGCGTGAAGAACCGGTTTGGGAACTGGGACGCCACCGTTTCGATCGCCTCCGTCAGCAGAAATCCCGCGGCGACGACGAGCTGGCCCTGCTCCGCGGCAGCGGTCAGGTTGGGCACGTAATCGCTGGGGCCAGCCGATTCGATCACTCGCCATGCAGCGCCGAACTCCGCCGCGCCGACCGTGCCACCCTCGTTCATCAGGTCGTTGAAGTCCTGATCCCCAAGTCCCGCGCCGCCAGTGACCATGATGGCGACGACGCTCTCCTGGGCGTGACCGGCCTTCCTGGCCAGCGGGTTCGCGGCGAAAACGGGAAGAGCGAGGGTTGCGCCGAACATGGCCCGTCGTGAAACGCGAATGTGATTCACCCTGATTCCTCCTCTTTGCGGATGCGGCTTCCTCGTCTGTCGGGGATCTCGGGCCGGCAGGGACGACGACTTTCCGCCCCGCCGGCCTGGGTACTTTGCCTCTGCAACGAGAGATGAGCGAGATGTCGCGATGTCCTCAGGAGGCAGGCATGACCGGTGTGAGGCCGTATCGTCGCATAATCTCGGCCGCTTGGCCGGGGTCTGGCGGACCTCCGCCGGCGGCTTCGAACATGGCCGAGACCTCCCGGAAGAATTCGGGGCCGAACTTGGCCGGGGTGGCCACCATGAGCACCTTGGCGTCGTGGTCGCCAAAGTTGTCGAACCGATGGACCGCGCCGCGCGGAATGCAGATCGACTGGCCTGGTCCAATGTCAAAGGGTTGCCCATCGACGGTCCAGGTGAGCACGCCTTCCAGTCCGTAGACGGTTTCTTCGAATGCATCGTGACTATGGGGCGCCGAGCGCAGTTTTTCGCCGCGCGGCACGGTGCACTCGAAAACGGAAGCGCTGCCATTGGAGTCGTTTCCCGTGATGAGGAACCGAATCGTAAGCGGACCTACCGGGATCGTTTCGAGGGAAGGGTCGATCGCAACGCTCTGAGTCGCCTGAGTCATCGTCGTCTCCTTTCGGCCGGTCAATTCCGGCGGTCAAGTTTGCATGCGGCCACAACCTGTGGCAGGATTTAGTAAGATCATCTGACTAGATGATAAGAGTGACTGACTAATCTGTCAAGAGGCTAGCGAATGAGGGAAATCGAAACCGGGCCGGTGGTCAATCCTGAGCTGGGACTTGGCACATTACTCCGGATGCCGTACCAGGTCATGATCGAAGGTTCG
>JBFWRO010000390.1:0-3798 GCA_050248865.1 Thermomicrobiales bacterium
AGAATTGGTCGCAACCGCTCATATCTTCCGTCCGACCGTGCACAGGCTATGAGTGACCGTGATGTATCTTGCCGCAGTAGAATGCGAGCGGGATCCAATTTTCGTTTCAGGCAATAGCAGCTCGTGCGGGATGTTGCAGATGTGATCATCAGGAGAGACCTCACGGGTCATTCCCTACCCGGTGTCGTCCAGCGGCCACACGTCTGGATGCTGATCGAATTGATCGTGATCGCGATTTGGGCAACCATTGTTGGCTCAGCAATGCTCGACTTCAATGAAGACGTGGTGCCCGCCGCATTTGACTACACCGATAATCTTCAGGGTCTGTTTGTCTGGGAACATGCTCGGGATTGCGGATTCTGTGCGCTTTGGAATGGTGACATAAACGGCGGCGCTCCGGCCTTTGTCGACACTATGAGCCCCGTCCTTCATCCGCTTGCGATTGCAACGACACTTGCCTGGGGGGCGATCGATGCCTCCAAGATCATCATTGTCTCGTCTCTCGCACTCGGAGGATTCGGACAACTTTGGCTTGGTTATGGATTGGGGATCGGGAGGATTGCGAGGCTCTTCGCCGCGTGCATTGCCGTTGGCGCCGGACACCTCGTTGGCCCACTCGAAGGTGGACTGTTCGCCCTGACGCTCTCCGCTGCGTCCGCGTCATTCGTTATCGCCGGAGTCGTACATCTTTATAACAACCCGACTCTCCGTTCGCTCGCAATCCTTTCCATTTGCACGGCGCTGCTCCTTGTCTCTGGGCAAGGGTATATTCAGACGGCGGTCGTCCTCCTGGCTCCGTTGAGTGCGATTCTTCTTCTTACGCAAAGTCAAATCAACTGGCGAACCGTGTACCGTCGAGGCGCAGCCTTCATCTTGATGACCGCGCTGATCGCAGCCCCTCTCATCGTTCCGTATCTCCATGCCTTCCGATACATCGGCAAGGAGATTGATCCGGACTTCAGAGCGGCCCAGCCCTTCCGATTTATCCCCCTGAATCTCGTTGTTGATGATTGGAACCTATTCCACAGCCAAATGCTCGGACTCGAACCATATCCATCTTGGTACCTCAACTACGTAGGTTGGATTCCGATAGTTTTTGCGGCGGTCGGAGTAGTAGCGCTCTGGAGAAAAAACTGGCAGATGACTGCCTTTCTCCTCTTGCTGACTATCGGGACGTTCGTCCTTGCCAGCGCCGTGCCCCTCCGCGCCCTTTTACATCTCTTTTCGCCCTCTTCGATCATCGGTGAGTTCTTGGTAGGTTTACGCAATATTCATCTCGTCGCGCGCTTAGCCATTATTCCATTGCTCGGGCTCTCGGCCGTTGGTTTCGATACTCTGTGGGGCTGGAAGCAGGGTCATGAATCCCGTTCAGTAACCGTCGAGGTGAGTGGACGATCCCGGAACATGAAGTACCGGCCCGATCTAAGGCCGATAGTCGTCGTCCTGGCGATCATTGCCTTGCTGGACATCAGGGGATTCAGCCAGACCTGGATTTCACCTGTTGAGATTCGAAGGAGTGACACCGCTCTCGTCCTCACCCAGCTGGAAACGGACGACATGCAATGGGTTCAAACACCCTTTGGAGAACGCTGGTACGCCATGCACACGCCCGACCACGATCTCAAAATCGCGAACATGTGGAGACCCTGGCATCTGAGCGATCGAGAATTCCCGCCGCCTTACCTGGAAGCCACAAGTGGCGGTGATGTGCCATACCCAAGTGAGGAGCTGTCCTCAACGGCGCCGAACGGACGCCTCTTCCGCGCCACGGAATCACCCTCGTACGTGACCCTCAACGGGAACGGTGGTGAATCGAGATGTTCCGCCACCGGCTCCGGCGGATCTATCGACATCGTCTGTACCTCCGGAACGGCCACATCGATTCAGGTGCTCGAGAACTATCTCCCCGGCTGGCAGGCGAATGTCAACGGCGAGGACACGCAAGTCACCAGAATGATTCAATGGCTAGCGGTCGACATTCCGGCTGGAACCTCGATGATCGAGCTTCGCTACAGGCCTTGGGATATCTGGCTAGGGGTCATCGGCTTTATCGTAGGTATCGCCTGGGCATTCTATTGGATCATGCTGCGGGAGTCAGATCGACAGAACCGCGCCGACACCGAACGATCGACTGCTACCCGGTCGCCTGTCGACTTCGTGCCGTATCCCGCCGCCGATGACCTGTGAGACGATGACCCACGTTCCAGGGAAAGGCGCCATTATCTACGATACGAGACGTCTGGCCCCCATCAACGGCAGCACCAGCGGACTGTCCTGTAGCGGGTGCCGGGTCACCTGGATCCGGCATTCGAAAATCCGCTCCAGAATCGGCTCGGTCATCACTTCGTCCGGTGTGCCGGTTGCGGCCAGCCGGCCATCCTGCAAGAGCACGATCTGATCGGCCACGGCGGCCGCGTAGTTCAGATCGTGCACGATCACCACGATCGTCACCCCGCTATCCGCCAGCTCGCGGGCCAGATCCATCACCAGCTGCTGATGCCGCAGGTCGAGCGCTGCCGTCGGCTCGTCGAGCAGCAAAACGGGCGTTTCCTGCGCCAGTACCCGGGCCAGGGACACACGGGCCTGCTCGCCCACCGAGAGCGTGGGAAAAATGCGACTTGCCAGGAGAGACACGTCGGTCTGGCTGAGAGCATGCTCCACCGCCAGGCTGGTGTCGTCGAAACCCGCATGCGGGCTGCGACCCATCTGGACGATCTCTCGAACGGTGAAAGCGAATTGCACCAGCGATTGCTGTGGCAAAACCGCCCGCAGCAACGCCAGCTCTTTCGGCCGGTATGTCCGCATGTCCCTGTCGTGTAGCAAGACGGAGCCGCGCAATGGAATGAGATCGCCGGCCAGGACGGCCATGAGCGTCGACTTTCCCGCCCCGTTCGGCCCGACCAGCGCCACGATCTGGCCAGCCTCGACATCGAGGGTAATGTCGCGCAGAAGGTCTTTGCCATTGACCGCGACGCTCACGTTCTGGCAGCAGAGCACCGGGGTCATGCCCAGCCTCCCTGAGACTTGCGGGTTCGCAACATCAGAAAGAGCAGGAATGGACCGCCAATCAGCGCCGTCAGCACGCCCAGTGGCAGTTCCAGCGGTGACACAACCGTGCGGGCGAACAGGTCGGCGACGACGATGAGCAACGCCCCGGCCAGCGCGCTGGCCGGCAGCAATGTCCGGTGATCCGGTCCCGCCACGAGCCGCACCAGATGAGGAATGATCAGTCCCACGAAGGCGATGATTCCTGCCACCGCCACGGTCGCTCCCGTCATCAATGCCGTGAGCAGAATCACCGTACGCCGCACGCGCTCGGTGTCGACCCCCAGATGCCGCGCTTCCCGTTCGCCAAGGACCATCAGGTTGAGCGGCTTTCCCCACCAGAAGGATGCGATCATCCCGATCAGGATGAACGGAAAAGCGGCCGCCACGCTTTCCCACGTGGCGCTACCCAGGCTGCCCATCGACCAGAAAATGATCGCCCGCAGCTGGGCGTCGTTGGCGATGAATGTCACCAGCGACGTCCCCGCTCCGGCGAAGGTGTTCAAGGCAACGCCGGCCAGCACCAGCGTGATGACCTCGGTCCGCCCGTTGTGCCGCGCCAGACCGTAACCGATGACGGCAGTGATGACGCCGCCGACGAAGGCGAAGAGGGGCGTGGTGGCGATGCCGAACCAGGTAATGCTCAGCCCCAGGGCGATCACTGCGCCGAGCGCGGCCCCGCTCGACACGCCGATCAATCCCGGATCTGCCAGGGGATTGCGGAACACCCCCTGCAGGGCAGCTCCTGACACC
>JBFWRO010000391.1:0-3788 GCA_050248865.1 Thermomicrobiales bacterium
GGTCCTGAGGTGGGAGACTGTTGACTTCGCCGTGCTGGCGCGCGATTGCAGCAATGACCGCAGGGTCGCCGGAAGCCTGCGCCGAGACCCCGTCCAGGACAGCTTCGCCGCTTCCTGCGAAAAAGCGCTCCTGAGCCTCGATGCACTCAGGGGAGTCATCGAAACCGCGAATCGGATCGCCCCCGAACGGGCTCATCAGCGTGTAATCGTCAGCGCGCGGAAGCAAGGGCGTGGCGATTCTTCGCCGGTCATTGTGGGAACTGCCCCTGGCCTGGCTGCCTGTCACGTGCAAGCTCGAGCTGTTCGGGGGATGGCGTGGACCCTGGAGGCAGCTGGAAGCCGCCGCATTCGAGGTATGCGCCCAGGACATGATCCTCGGCGAATTGAGCGGCTTCATCGATCTGCTCAGCGAACTCATCGAAGTCCTCGGCAGGCGCCGGTTCCGCCCAGCCGTTTCTGGCGACCACCTCATTGATCAGATAGGGATCGCCCGCATAGTCGTACCAGACATTGGCCACGAGCTGGTTCTGGGCGTCCCTGCGAGCGGTCTGATAGTCGACGAACAGCGTGAGGTTCGGCGCAATGTTCAGCACGAATGCCAGGAAACTTGCCGACGAGACGTAGCCGCACTGCTCGGAGGTAGGAGCCGCGACGCCGTTGAGGCGGACAACATCGAATTGCCCGTCGGCTAGGATTTGCATCGTGTCCCCGTTGTAAAATCCCGTCACGCGCACTGGCACAAGATCCTCCGGCATCGTTTCTTCCCAGAGCGCCGGCGCGAATCCCTGGATGGGAAGTTGCTCACACGCGATGCCGTTCCCATCTGCGTCGAGGGTCGGTTCGTATTCCTCAGGAGATTGAACGAAGACGGACTGCGCCCAGACCCACGCATCGAAGTCCTGGCAGGTGGGCAGCGACGGGTCGGGCGTTGGGCTGGGCGAAGGCGTTGGAGGTGATGCGTCTTGCACGGTCGCGGTTGGCTGTGGAGCAGCAGTGCTCGTCGGCCCGGGCGGGGAGGTCGTGGATGACTGGCCAATCGTTCCGCAGGCGATATTTGGCGCACCGGCAGCCGCCGAGCGACGAATGATCACGGCCCAGGGACCGTCGGAAAGGAAATCACCGAGGCGAACGTCGATATCGGTGACGCTCGTGCCGTCGGCGGCGACCGGTTCCAGATTGAAAGCGACCGTTCCCGGATTGTCGCATGTGCCGGTCCGAATGACGGCTGGATGGTCGCCGGTGACGCCGCTAACGAGGATATCGACGGTTGTTGTGTCGTCGCCATTATCGATCAGCGTTGCATCGCCAAAGACGTCCGATTCCCCGACCTCGGTAATAGGCACGATATCCAGATTCTGATCAATCGTGAGAGCGCCCTGGAGCGGCACTGCGGCGACAAGGACCATGAAGATCACTGCGAGCCGGGCAAAAAGGCTGGCTGGCCGATGGCGTGATTGGCCCGCTACGCGTGACCTGCTGTCTGAGATCCTGTCCATGGGTGCCTCGCGTAGCTGTTACAGGCCGAGTTCGCGCGCGGCTCGTTCGATGGCGGAAATATGCTGATTCGGGCCTGAGAACCCATTCCCCATGGTGCCCAGGCAGAGATGGGTTGCTCCCTCGAGCTTCCAGGCTTCGATGAAAGCATGCCAGCTGTCAGGCGTGCCCTGACCGATGTTCAGTCGTGGTTCGAGGCCGATCGAGGCGACCTCCCGCCCGGCCTCCTCAGTGTACCGGCGGAGGTCCTCGAGCATTTGCCGCATGCGATCGTCGAGATCGCGCCACGGAAACCAGCCGTCACCGATACGGGCGCAACGGCGCAGCGTTTCATCGACATACCCGCCGATCCAGATGGGTATCGGACGCTGAATCGGGAGTGGGGTAATTCCCGCTTCGTCGATCTGCTCCCAGCGTCCCTCGAAGGTGATCGAATCCTGCGTCCACAGACTGCGCAACAGTTCGATCTGTTCTTCGCTCCGCGCACCGCGATTCGAGAATGATTTGTCGAGACCGTCATATTCCACGTTGTTCCAGCCGACGCCAATGCCGAGCCGGAGTCGCCCACCGGAAAGGAGATCGACCTCGGCGGCTTGCTTGGCGACCAGTGCCGTCTGACGCTGAGGGAGGATCAGTACACCGGTGACAAGCTCGAGTCGTTCGGTCACTCCTGCCAGATAACCAAACAGAACGAAGACCTCGTGAAACGGATCGGCGAGCGAATACGCCCCCTTCCAGTCGGGTCGATTGGTCAGGTCGGCGCTGAGCACATGATCGTAGGCAAGAAGATGGTGATAGCCGACCGCTTCAGCGGTCTGCGCATAGTCCCGGATGGCGACCGGATCATTGCCGAATTCTGTTTGCGGAAAAATCACGCCGATTTGCATACGTGGGGATGTCCTCCAGAAAGCTTCACGGTGAGGAGCACGATGCCCCTCTCCGTGACATTCGGGCAACTCGCTTACCACAACTCTATACTGTGGAACGGCATAATGACGCAACCAGGTGAAATCGGGACTAACGGCGACGCTCGTTTGAACGGAAACGGAGCAGCTTCGATGACGCCGAATGACTACGGCTATGCGCTCGTCGCGCTCTGCCTGATATTTGCGGCGGCCTCGATGATCCGGCGACGAACGCCGGCCCTTCGCGCGTATTTCATCCCTGTGGCGGTCATCGCCGGTTTTCTGATGCTCGGACTCGGTCCGGAAGGACTGGGAAGGCTGACGGACAACAGCGGACTCTTCACAGAGAGCATGGTGGAAGTCTGGCAGGCGTTGCCCGGTTTGCTGGTTAACGTGATGTGCGCATCGATGCTGCTGGGCGAGCGATTGCCGGGTCCGCGGATGATCTGGAAGATTTCTGGCCCGCATGCCATTTTTGCCGGCCTCTCATCGTTTGGTCAGTTTGCCGTCGGTGGTGTGCTGGTGCTGGTATTGCTCGGGCCGGTTTTTGATGTGAACGACCTGGCAGGTGCGCTGATCGAGGTTGCCTACGGCGGCGGGCATGGAACAGTGGCCGGACTGAGCGGAGCCTTCGCGGAGGAAGGCGCAGATGAGCTTGTCGATCTCGGGTTTGGCCTGGCGACGATTGGACTGATCGCGGCGGTGATCATGGGCACGTTGCTCGTCAATTTCGCGGTGCGATCACCGTCGATCGAGATCGCCCGCGACACGCCTACGGATCCGGATGAGGATCTGGACATCGATTTCCATATGCCCGGACCTGATGATCCTCCGCTCGATGAAGATCGAGGCATGACTCAGGTCACTGCGGCCGCCGTGGCGCTAGGGGTGGCGATTGCGCTGGCGATCGTGATGCTGGAGGTTCTGCGGGTCCTTGGGGATTGGGCGGGAACGGATGTTTTTGCCAATTTCCCGCTTTTTCCGTTCACCATCATCGGCGGGGTCATCGTGCAGCTGGCGGCGGTGCAATGGCACTTCGAATGGGCCGTAAACCGGCGCGCGATCGAAGGCTGGGGTGGAATCTCGACAGACGGACTGGTTGCCTGTTCGATCGGGACATTGTCGCTTTCTGCCTTGGGGAACAACATCGCTCCCTTGCTGGTGCTCGCAGCAGGGTCGACGATCTGGAGCCTGTTCATACTGATGGGCATGGGGCCGCGATTCTTCGGCAAGCGCTGGTTCGAGCCCGCGATCACCGAATTTGGCGAAACGCAAGGGAACGTGGCCACCGGTTTTATGATGCTCGATATGGTCGATCCACAGCGCAAAACGGATGCGGTGTACGGTTACAGCTACCGCCAGTTGATTACACGCCCATTGATCGGTGGG
>JBFWRO010000392.1:0-3783 GCA_050248865.1 Thermomicrobiales bacterium
TCATCGCCGATATCCAGCAGTGCAGCGGAGGTTACCCCAACTACGAGATCGACGAGCGCATCGACGATGACATCTTCCCGGTCAAGGAGGATGGCTTCCGCTACACGGAAGAGACGTATCTCGATGCGAGGAAATCGAAAAAGCATCACGATCCCGATCGCATCAGCTACCCTGCGATGATCGAGCACTACCAGCTCGAACACCGTCAGAGAATGGGTCAATTCGACGAGGTGTGGTTCTTCGGTTTTCCCTTCGCAGGACATTATGAATCGACGATGGCCGGGCCAGGAGCGTTCTGGTGCAATTCGCCACCGGTGAAGGAAACCGACCGCTTCGAGTCACGATTCGTGATGATGGGATTCAATTTCGAGCGCGGTGTCGGCGAGATGCTGGAGAACTTCGGTCACCGCACGGAGTCGATCATGAAGTATGTGTTCGATCAACCTGGTCGCGGTCACAATCTGTGGAACCGCTATCTACAGCACGAGAAGACCCATCCCGGTCAGGCGCACTGCGGCACTGTGCATTTCGCGCCGAACAGCGAAAAGGATTATGACTGGGGAAATCCCAAGCCGGTTACCAGTTTTTGTGATGACTGGCTCACCTTTCCCAACCTGCCAGGCAATGCCAAAACCATGACTGCCGCTGACTGGGGCGGCGGCGACATTCGCAAACACCACACATGGTGGCTCAGTCACCTGCCCAAAGCCGGCGGGGAGACGGGCGGCGTGAGCAACAACTGGTGGGAATATATCGCGCTAGTTCGCCAACCGGATTGAGTCGGCCGTGCCGAGGCGGTGTCTCAATCACCGCTCTTCTGCTGCGTGGACGGGGAACGACGGACAAGCCAACCAATGATGACCACGCCATTCGCGGCGGCATCGAACAGATACGTCCTGCGAACGCGCTTCCGAACCGAATACACGACATCGATCACGGTCAGCACGGAACTGGCGCCAACTGCGAGCCACCGAATCTCTGGAGTGATGCGATCGCGAACGCCGGCCATGGCGATTACGGCGCCGACGACGGTGAGGAGGCCGCCGACCGTGCGGACAAGCCAGTAGTCCACCTTGGGTCCACTAATCGCCTGGAATGAACGTTTATGGACGACCGACCAAAGACCGCCAATACCGAAATACAGTGCGTGCCAGAGCGGAGTGCGATCGCCCAGCCGGTCCAGTAATTTCACAGGCTCCATCACGTTGGTCCTTATCATGGTGAGTTTAGGACTTGTCGGCGATTACGGCCTTTCTGTCGCCGATTCCAGCTGTCGCGTCTTCCCCACCAGATTTCTGCTGCTCAGCAGGTCTTGGCCTGGGAGAACGGGTTGCAGGAGATAACCTGCAAACACTCATCTGGTCGATTGCTCGTTGGCAGACTTCAACCGCCGTCGAAGACCGGAACCTCGGCGCCAAACCCGCACCGGCGTTACGCAGACGATGTGCCACCAACCCTACTGACTCAGACGCACTGCCAATGAACTTCCCTTCTCCTCCGCGCTTAGGTGACAGCGGAACTGATCATGCATGCCAGGGACCGCTACACTTCGCTGGCGCATGCAGGGCCGATGCGCACCAGACCCGCCTTCTCCTCAGCCGCGGCGAAACTGGCAAGTGGCCGTGCACATACAACTGATCGGAAAGAGTACTGACCTTGATTACGCTCCTGACGAGCCTCCTGCTTCTTTCGGAAGCAGGCGACGCATCAAATGATCTCAGCGGTGTTGCGAAATGGGCGGTGGAACTCATGGATCGCCTTGGGGCTCCCGGAGCTGGCCTGGCCATCGCCCTGGAGAACCTCTTTCCGCCGCTTCCTAGCGAAATCATTTTGCCCCTGGCTGGGTTTTCGGCCAGCCGGGGGACGTTCTCACTGATCGAGGCGCTTGTCTGGACCACCCTGGGCTCGGTCGGCGGCGCCATGGTGCTCTATGCCATTGGCGCCGCGCTCGGCATCGAGCGCACCAAGGCCATCGCGCGTCGCTTGCCGCTGGTCCATGTGACTGACATCGAAAAAACGGACGCCTGGTTCCAGCACCACGGCAGCAAAGCCGTGTTCTTCGGAAGAATGCTCCCGGTCTTTCGCAGTCTGATCTCCATCCCCGCGGGTATCGAGCGAATGCCGGTGTCGCATTTCCTGCTTCTGACCACGGCCGGAAGCTTGATCTGGAACACGATCTTCGTCGTCGCCGGGTACCAGCTCGGTGAGAACTGGCACCGTGTCCAGCCATATGCCGATGCCTTCCAGTTCCTCGTTCTCGGCGCTGTGGGAATCGCTCTCGCCGTGTTCGTTATCAAGCGGGTTCGGGCGGATTACCTGCGGGCGGGCGCGGTCGATCCTGATTCGATTCGCTAGGGACAACCGGAGCTGAAACTTGGCAGTTGCTGATGTCCGATTTCTGAGCAATGCGTTCGAGCGGTGGACGACCTATTCGATTTTCCTGCCCGAAAGCGGCGACGGTCCCTTTCCAGTCGTCATCCAGTTGCACGGGCTGGGTGATGACCATCGCTCCTGGATCGAGCGCTCGAATATCATCCGCCACGCACAGGATTTGCCGCTGGTCATTGTCTTTCCTGATGGCGGCACATCCGGATATCTCAACTGGAACGAAGCCGGTCGCCTGCATCGGCAAGCGTGGGAAACGCTGATCGTCGACGATCTGGCCAGTCATATTCGCACACATTTCAATGTGACAAGAGGCCCGTGGGGAATTGGCGGGCTTTCTATGGGCGGGTATGGCGCGATGCATATCGGCCTCAAATACCCTGAGCGATTTGCCTCCATCTGGTCTCATTCGGCGGCATTTCACCTCGATCAGCATCTCGATGCCGATCTCATGGAGCAGCAATCGATCGGGGACGCAAACATCGGAGCACGCCTCCGCGCGATGGTCGCGGCGGACACAAACACGCCCTGCATCTCATTCGATTGCGGTGTCGATGACGAGCTCATCGATTACAACCGCGAGATCCACGCCCTGATGACCGAGCTTGGCATCGCACATCACTACGCCGAGCATCACGGCGGGCATACATGGGACTACTGGGACGACCATGTTCGCGAGGCGCTGGAACAGCATTGCGACATTCTACTCAGCAACACGTTGTGACCAGCACTTGGTCTGACACCTTGAGAATCCGCAGTATCTCGTCCCCTGTCTGGATCGAGCACGGCGGATCGCTTCAAGCGCGGACGGTTGGGAATGCCGTAAAGCCGTCCCGTGTTGCAAGCGCCGCGGCGTCCCGTCGCGAGTTCACACCGAGTTTGTTGAAGATGTTTGTCACGTGGGAAGTTACCGTCCTGTAGCTGATGAATAAACGGTCGGCAATTTCCCGGTCGGAGCAGCGAGCAACGAGAAGACACAATACCTCCCACTCTCGACAGGTCAGTTGCTCGAGACCGGAATCGTACTCTTCCGTGGCATTTTGACGCAATCGATCGGCCTGGGAAAGGAGTTCTCGTTGCGTATTTGCCGCGATTACCCGCCACTCGCTGACGGAGTTGGCCATACTGGCTATCCCGCGTGACTCGACGCTCACTTCAGTTTCTCCAATCTGACCGGGCCTTTCAGACGACAACGCTATCGTGTGCTAAATCAGCACCAGATCCTACGCACAGGACCTACGCAACGATGACTTCCTGCCGGAAGTCATCGTCCTTGACTTTGGCTCTTTTCAGTTGCGCTGCGCCGGCCTCGGCACGTGCGGGAGCGTGAGCGTCGATCCGCGATCCGAAGGAGAAGCTTGGCTGGTGGAGACGAAGGGTCTAAATCCGCCTGACACC
>JBFWRO010000393.1:0-3777 GCA_050248865.1 Thermomicrobiales bacterium
GAAGACGTCCGGCAGGAACAACAGGACTGCGAGGAGCCCGTCAACTCGTGGAAGTTGTCGCGCCTCCCGTCGTCGAGGAAACCGAAGAAACACCAATAGCCGAGGAACTCCAGGACACTGGCGTTGTGGTTGAGGATGGTGCCGAACCGGCTGGTGGGGAGGTCGCGGAGGCAGTGACAGGGTCATCTGACGCAAACATGCCCATGGAAAACGAAACCGAGAGCGATTCGACGGATGAAAAGGATTCCTAGACGCTCCGTTGAGAGCAAGCTGCCATAGACCTGACAGCAGAAGCACGGTTCGCCGTGCTTCTTTGCTATTTCCGGAAGGTTTGACGTGGATCTCATCCAGCAGCTCGAGTATGAAATGGCGCTTTGGCAGGCCGGTATGCATGTTCTTGCCGGTATCGACGAAGCCGGCCGTGGAGCTCTTGCCGGGCCGCTTGTCGCCGCCGCTGTGTGCTGCGACGACGACAGACACGTGGAGCGAGTTGCCGTCTTCGAAACCGCGCATCTTGTGCGGGATTCGAAAACGCTTTCAGCGAAACAGAGGCGCGCCGCACGAGACTTCATTTGCGAGGCATTTGGAAATTGTGGCGTTGGCATTGTGTCATCTGAGGAGATCGATTTCTTTGGTATTGTCGCCGCCAACCGCCTTGCAATGGAGCGAGCAGTCGACCAGCTTAGCTGCGTTCCGGAGTTCCTGCTCATCGACGCGTTCACGATCGACAGCGGCATCCCACAGTGGGGAATCATCGATGGGGACGCTCGTTCCTTCCTCATCTCTGCGGCGTCCATCATTGCTAAAGTGACTCGCGATGAGATCATGGATTCGATGATGTCCCTGTATCGAGAGTACAGCTTCGATCGACATCGAGGGTACGGGACGTCACGACACCTGGAGGAGCTGGACGAATATGGACCGTGTCCGATTCACCGGCGCAGCTTTTCACCCGTCAGCGGCAATTTCCATACAGGCGGCATCGAGTGAATCGGAGTGCCGCTCTGGGAGCGTCCGGTGAAGCGATCGCTGAACGGCACCTGGAGGCGAAGGGATACATTTCCGTCGGTCGCAATTGGCATTGCCGAGCTGGGGAAATAGATCTGATCATGCTCGATGGCGATGTACTGGTATTCGTCGAAGTGAAGTTGCGACGGACCAGGACGGCGGGTGCGGCGGAAGAAGCTGTGTCGGCAAACAAGGCATCACGGCTCCTTGCAGCAGGAGATTGGTTCGTGGCAGAGCATGCGGAGCATGCCGATCGTTTCTGGCGCATCGATGTCGTCGCGATTACGATGGGACAGCGTTCTGAGCCCGAGAGGGTCACCCATGTCCAGAACGCCGTGACGTTTGGATGACCCGATAGACCGGACGGTGTCCCGTGGTTGAGTTCGAGAGCCCCAGCGCAGAGCATCGGGAATCAGGCAAGGGATCCTTGCGCGTGGCTGTTCTCACCGTGAGTGACACGAGACGTGAGGAAAGCGACACGGGTGGAGCTCTGATCCGGGAATTGATTCGCAAGAACGGTCACGAAATCGCCGATCAACGACTCATCCCTGACGAAGAAGCGCTTATTCGGCAGGTCGTTCATACCTGGGGAGATGACAAGGCAATCGACGCAATCATCGTGACTGGAGGGACCGGCTTGGCGCCGCGGGACAGGACCTACGAGGCGCTCGCGCCGATACTCGACCGGACCATCGGAGGGTTCGGGGAGTTGTTTCGCATGTTGAGTTATCAGGAGATCGGACCGGCGGCGATGCTTTCTCGGGCATTCGCGGGAGTCGTCGGGGATACCGTTGTCTTTGCCCTGCCCGGGTCGCGGAACGCTATTGCGCTGGCAATGACCAAACTGATCCTGCCCGAGATCGGTCACGTTGTGTCTGAGTCAAGAAAACGCAGCGAACTGGATGAGAAAACAGCATGACCGAAGGGAGCGCGGCGGGCGAAACTGCAGTGAAGCCATCGAATCGGAAACCACAGGTGCTCAAGGGATTTCGGGATTATCTGCCTGCGCAAATGCGCTTGCGACAGCAGGTCATCGGACGGTTTCGCGAGGTCTTCGAGTCCCATGGATTCGAGCAACTTGACACGCCGGCGATCGAATATCTCGAAGTGCTCACAGGCAAGGCTGGTGAAAACGAGAAACTGATGTATGCGTTCGAGGATCATGGGGGAAGACGTGTTGGCCTTCGCTATGATCTAACCGTGCCTCTGGCACGTGTTGTCGCGATGCACCAGTCCGAAATATCCCTGCCGTTCAAGCGGTATCACATTGCGCCAGTGTGGCGTGCGGAGAAGCCGCAGAGGGGTCGGTTTCGGGAGTTCTGGCAGTGCGATGCGGACATCGCAGGGGCCCCTTCTCCGTTGGCGGATGCGGAGATCATCGCGATCATGGGAGAGGCGCTGCAGGCCGTTGGCTTGCCAGCTTTCACGATCCAGATCAGTCACCGAGTCGTCCTCGCGCGCATCGCCGTGTGGGCTGGTGTCAGCGAGGCGCTTGCGTCTCATGTTTATCGCTCGGTTGACAAACTCGCGAAAATCGGCCGTGACGCCGTGCTCGAAGAAATGACGAACGGCGGCATCGATCGAGATGCCGGAACACGGATTCTCGATCTCATCATCGACGTTGCGGGTCGTGAGGATTCGCTCGCGGAAATGGGCGGCGCTTTGCGAGATGATGAGATCGCAACACAGGCGCTGAGTGAACTGCGGCAGGTTTTCACCGTGTTGCCGTCGTTAGGCATCACCAGTGAGCGGGCAGTCTTCGATCCCACGCTAGCGCGGGGTCTTGATTACTACACCGGCGTTGTTTTCGAGGCTGCGGTTGATGAACCGAGAGTCGGATCGGTCGCGGGTGGTGGGAGATATGAAGAGCTCATTGGATCATTCACAAACCGATCGATTACCGCGACCGGCGTCTCTCTCGGACTCGAACGGATTTTGGAGGTGGTCAACGAGTTCGGACTGCTGCCGGCTGAATCCGGATCTGCTGACGCGCTCGTGGTCGCGCTGCAATCGAATCTCGAGGCGAGCGCTGCCATTGCCCGCGAGATGCGCACGACGGGATTACGAATCGAATTGTCGATGCAACCGAACCGTAGCATTGGCGATCAGTTGAAGTATGCGGCGAAGAAGGGGATCGGTTACGCGATTATCGCTGGTGGGGAGGAACTGTCTCGACAAGAGGTGAGCCTGAAACACCTCACCACAGGCGAGCAGCGAGCTTTGAGCCTGGCAGATGCGATCAACGTGATTCGTCAATCGACCGAACATCGTGCTCAGTAAACGAGCAGAGAATTTTGAGGGAATGAGAGGGACCAAATCACATGACTGAGCGAAATGCATGGGACGCATACGATCGATACATGCTGGTTGTAGCGCATCCGGACGACGCTGAATTCTCATCTGGGGGGACGATCGCCAGGCTGGTCAAGGCAGGGAAGGAGGTTGTCATTGTTCAACTTACTTCCGGCGATAAAGGGACTCCGAGGCGTGATCTGACCACAGACCAACTCGTCGCGCTCAGAGAGCAGGAGGAGTTGGAGGCGGCGCGGCGACTTGGGGTGAAGGCCGTGGAGTTCATGCACGAGCGAGATGGCGAGGTCGAGCCGAACCTGAAACTACGGGAAAAAATCGTCAGGATGATACGTACATACAAGCCAGATGTCCTCATCACCCACGATCCCTTTCGAGCTTATGCGTTTCATCCCGATCATCGGTCGACAGGGTTTGTCGCCCACGATGCCGTGTATCCAACCGCGCGCGATCCACTCT
>JBFWRO010000394.1:0-3770 GCA_050248865.1 Thermomicrobiales bacterium
CGCGCTTCCGCCGGTGGTGGCAAGCCGTGACCAGCGACCAGGATCCATCGGTCCCTCGATGAGCGGAAAACTGTACGGCTGGCTTCTGCCCGTGATGCCTGCCCTGCGCACCGCAACAATCGCCGTACAGATAGTCTTACTTTCCGGCTCCGCAGCAGAGAGTTGGGTTGTCGACGATGAGGAATCTGACATCGCTCGGCAGGTTTCTCCTGTGTCGACCATGCAAGCAAGAGTCGATGAGCAGTCACTGCCGGCGCCTGCCGCCTTCGAGGCCGAAGGCGACGGTGAAGTGAGTGATCGATCGGCAGCAGGATCGGAGGCGCACTCAGAAGCCGTGGAGGAGGCGCCGGCGCCCGAGACCACAACAGACTCCGTCGCCGATGCTGACGCGCTTGAAACCGCGCCAGCCGGCGATGTCTCATCAGAGCCTGCTGAAGCGACGGACAACGCGGATTTTGCTCCCGCCGCCGCTGAGCCTGGCAATGCCGGAGTCGATGTTGCTGATGGGTCGGAAGGCGAGTCAGAGCTTCTGGGGGGAGCGTCCGCTTCACCTCCGGCGACGCCGGCCGCGGTCCGCGACGAGGAATTTCCGCAGTCACCATCAGGGGAACGCTGGTCTGCATGGCGTATAGCACAATCAATACTGCTTGCAGCCTTGGTGTTCCTTGGGGCACTCTGGTTGTGGATGTGGAGGTCGGCGCGCGCAAAATGACGAGCTCTCTTGCCTCTGGAACCAAAAGCACAACGAGATCGTTCTATGAGTGGAATCAACCGGCAGAGCGGGATGGACCCGATTCTGCAAACGGCAGAAACAAGGAGGTTTTTGTGAAAGTACGGATTCCGGTAAAGAGCAGGACATGGGCACTCGGCCTGATGACAGCAACGCTGGTGATGGCTTCCGCTCTCGCAGTCAGTTCCGGCGTCGCAGCACAGGAGGCGACTCCGGCGACTCCGGCGCCTTCGGCGAACGGACAAACCATCACCGTCAACGGACATGGAGCGGTCATGGTCGCGCCAGATGCCGCTTCGGTCACTGCGGGAGTGACCATCACCGACGACACGCTTTCCGTGGCGCAGGAAAACGCGACGACGGCGATGACGGCAATCATGGAATCGCTCGCCGCTCAGGGCATTGCCCCTGAAGACATTCAGACGGCCAGCTACTTCGTGCAGGCGATTCAGACCTGGGATGAGAACGGCATGCCATCGGGCATCAACCAGTTCCAGGTTTCGAATCTGGTAAACGTGACCATTCGCGACATCGATGCTGTCGGCGCTACTCTCGACGCCGTGGTCGAAGCGGGTGCGAACACGATCTACGGAGTCAACTTCATTGTCACTGACTCGGCCGATGCCGCCGCCGAAGCTCGCGCTCTGGCAGTCGAGGACGCACAGAGCCGTGCCGAGCAGTTTGCTGCGGCCGCCGGCGTGACGATTGGTAACGTCATCTCCATCAGCGAGACGTTCGGCCCGAACCCCATTCCAGTGGGCCGGGGCGGAGCCGGAGCAGCGATGGACTCCGCGGTGCCGATCGAAGCGGGTTCCACGACGGTCTCGGTCGACATTCAGGTGACCTACGCCATCAGCTAACGAAAAGCCGCATTGCTGATCCACGGAGCGCCACACGCTGGCGCTCCGTTTGGTGTACGTTGCCGAGATGTGCTCCGAGATGCCCGTCCGCTCCACCTCACGGATGACTCGCCGCTCCGCCCTCGCGTCACTGGGTTTGACCCTGTTGGGTCTGGGATCATCACCTTCGAACGCGAACGCTGATCAAAACAACGAGTCGAGTACCCCGTACATTGTCAGCGCCGCCGAGATCGTTCGGCGGATCCGGGAAGAACCCGCGGCGCTTCGGCTGCTCGATGCGTCGTCTTTGCGCGAGTACCGGGCTGAGCACCTGCCGGGTGCGACTCATGTGTTCTGGGAGGACACTGTCGATCGCAACTATCCAGTGTTCGGCGCAGTCGTGACCCAGGGGTTCGAGCAACAGCAGCGACTCGATGTCGTCAGCCGCTTTGGTGTCCGGCAGATCGATGACATCATCGTGTACGACAGGCGTGGCGGGTTTCGCGCGGCCAGAATCGTCTGGTTCCTCCGTTTTCTCGGCTTTTCGAAGGTGGCGCTGCTCGATGGAGGTGTTGCCGCGTGGCAAGCGATCGAAGGACCACTTGACTCGGGGACTATCGAGCCCCCGCACGTGACGCCGAGCGTCTCGCCCCAGGATGGCTTCTACGTCGTCACTGAGGCGCTGCGCGATCGTCTCGAGTCCAAGAGCTCGCAGGTTCTGGACATACGAAACGATGAGGAACTCACCGATACGCTCGGGGGTCAGATTCCGACCGGCCGGATCCCCGGATCGATCCCCTTTCCCTGGGACCAGATGATCGACTGGGAGACGAACCTTGTGCGTCCGCGGGCAGAACTGCGCACCAGCTTGACCGACGCGGGAATAACCGGGGAACAGGATATCGTCGTCGTTGCCCGCTTCGGCGTGGAAGCAGCATTCTCATGGCTCGTGCTCAGACTCTCAGGCTTCGAGCGGGTGCTGACGTATGACCGTGGTTGGGTGGAATGGGCATCCATCCCCGGCATGCCGATCGTGCCGGCCGACTGACGCGAGTCTCTGTGCTTCGCGGTGCATCAGGAGCGAGTAGCATATCTCCTGGACGGCGCGTCCTCGATAGTCAGCGCGGAGATCACGAGTGCACCGCAAGCGTGGCATTTGGTGGATATGGCGGGTACTTCTTTGCCTGTTGATTCTGCATCCAGCCGCGTTAGCAGCCTCTTCCGGTCCTGCCGCTGACTCTCATTCCCCGGCCCTTTCCTCAGTTCTTCCCACTTCGTACCAGGGCGTCTTCGAAAGCGAGACAGATGATCTGCTCATCGCTCCGATCGGCGCTACCTGGAATCCCTCCACACTCCTGCGATCACGACCTCTGATTCTCGATTGGATGTCCAATCCGGCATTCCAGATCAATTCTGCTCGACAGCCTCTCTCCGAAGCTCAGGCAAAAATCGACCTCGAGCGGTTCCTGAACCTGCGCGGCGTAGACACGATCATTGCTGCTCAGATTCTGTCGCGCTTTGACGATCCGGCGGTTATTCAGATCGTCAGCGCACCTTCCCTGCGCGCCGCGCTCCTAATGCTCAGCGAGCTCGATCCGTATCAGGCGGTTGTCAGCTCGTTGCTGGAGGGTGAGAACGAAACCGGACTGCCGTTCGCTGCCGTCGAGTTTGCCGATCTGGGCGTAGAAAATGCAGTGGCCACCATTCAGCCGCCTTCACAAGCAAACGGCTGGAGATTTCAACTGCAGATCTCCAGTCAATTTGAAGCAGAGCCGCCGGTGCAGCTCATTCCGGCCCTCGTGCATGAATCACTCCATGGTGATGGGGAAAACTCTGGCCCGGAAGAAGTCATAGCCAACATTCTGGACACAATAGCCTATGGCGAGATGCTCCTGATCGATCCCGATGCCGTCTATGCGGGCACACAGCTCGCGGCCTACAACAATCTCCAGCTTTATTCGCTGCTCAATTCCATGGGGCCTCGCGGCGGAGGCCATATCGGCATCTCCACATCAGTGATTGGCGATGTGTTCGTCGGGCCCGGGCTCGAGGACTTCGATGCCGGAAGCATTCGCGATTCCATTCTTCAGGATCCCTTCTATGGCTCTCTCGGCGCTGTCGACTCGCCGATCCCACCCACAGCATCGGCACTGATCCAGCGATTTCCCGGTCAGACCTCTCTCGGTGCCCAGCCCCACTTC
>JBFWRO010000395.1:0-3757 GCA_050248865.1 Thermomicrobiales bacterium
AACTTCTCCATCGACGAGCTCGGCATCAGCGTCGATCTTGCGCCGGGGGCGACTGAATCGGTGGTGATCAACGCACCTCCAGGTGAGTACGTCTTCTACTGCAATGTGCCCGGTCACAGAGTAGCCGGCATGGTCGGAACGCTGGTCGTTACCGAGGGCTTCGAACTCCCAGGTGCCGCCGGCGGTGATACAGAGGCGGCCACGCCTGCCGCGGAGGCACCGTCCGCGGCCACTGACGAAGGCGCCGAAGCACCGGCGGATGCCGCTGACAGTGTGACAGTCGTCTCTCACGACATTTTCTTCGATCCAACCGAGATCACAATTCCTGCCAATACGGACGTGACATTCAACTTGCCGAACGAGGGGGCCGCACCCCACAACTTTTCTATCGATGAGCTCGACATCAGCGTCGACCAGGCAGCAGGGGAAACGTACGAAATCTCAGTCAACGCTCCGCCCGGCACGTATGAGTACTATTGCAACGTCCCGGGTCACAGGGAAGCTGGCATGGTCGGCACGCTGACTGTCGAATAGCCCGGGAGCAGAAAGGTCGTAATCATGGGTGATTTCATTCGCAGCCTTGGCGACATTCGTATCAACAATCTCGGTGAGGACTTCGGCGTGCTCGCCGACACCATCGAGGTGATTTTCGCTGTTGCCATGATGCTCGGCGGCATCGCGATCACCTACTGGATCCAGAAATGGGCGGACAAGTCCGGCGAAGTGCAAGCTGCCGCGAATGTGGGCAGGGGTGGCGGACCCCAGCGCTATGAGGATCCGGGTATGCGCGGATAGGCGCTAGCTGCTCTGGCGTGGATTCGGGGCTCGGTCGGATCGCGACCGAGCCCCTCATACGTTATGAAGGAATACCTTCGAGAAACGATGACTGTTCCTGATCCCGCGAAAACCTATCTCTGGTGCGATACCTGTCGTCGATCGTTTTCCCACGTCGACGCCGTCGGGCAGCGATGCCCCATTTGCGGCGAACCAGTACGTCCGATGGGAAAGATGAGCGCCATCCTTCGTGGATTAATGGCGACAGAGATGGTGGCGTCGGATTTGCGATCGAAGCACCGTCAGCTGATACGGATGATCTGGACGCGAGATTCCAGAGGTGAGAAATACTTCCGCGTCCTCGAGCCGGACATGACCTACAGCAAATTCGAGGCGCGCGTGACCGATATCATTTGCAACGGTCTCGGGGAGGGTTGGATCACGCTGATGTTGCCGCTCGCCCCAAGCGTCGATGAAGGTGACTATGCCATCACCATACTGGATGAGGAGCGGTTCATCGATGAGCTCCACGCGCTCGTCGAGGCGAACCGCAAGAAGCCGCGCTGATACCGGCTCGACGGTGGGTGAATCTGAGCCTTCACCCCATGACGATGCGCCCGGCCGCCCTATTCCCAGCCAAACGTCCAGGTTGTCATCGAGCGATAGGTGATTCCAGGCTGGAGAACCGTCGACGGGAACGTCGGCTGGTTTGGTGAGTCTGGAAAGTGTTGCGTTTCCAGCGCAAAGCCATCGCCTTGCCGATACACACATCCGCCCGTGCCGACATCCTGTCCGTGCAGAAAATTGCCTGAGTAAAACTGAACGCCGGGTTCAGTCGTGGCGACGTCCAGGGAGCGGCCCGTCCGCGGGTCCACCACAGAGGCTGCCTCCACCAGAGTGGACGATTGCTGGCCGGCCCGGTCGATCACGAAATTGTGGTCGTATCCACCCGCGGCCAGAATTTGGGGGTGGGCGTGACGGATATCCTGCGCAATAGGTTTACGAACGCGAAAGTCGAACGGCGTTCCCGCCACATCGGCAATGTCGCCGGTTGGGATGAGATCGCTGTCGACCGGAGTGAACGAGCTGGCGTTCAGCCGTAGCAAATGGTCGAGCGCAGTCCCGGAGGACTCTCCCGCAAGGTTGAAATACGTGTGCTGGCTCAGGTTGATGACCGTCGGACGATCGGTCGTCGCTTCATAGAGGATTGAAAAGCATCCAGCATCGTCCAGCGAATACGTTACGCTCGCCGCCAGCCTTCCAGGGAATCCCTGGTCACCGTCATCGCTGATCAATCGCAGTGTGATCCTCCGGTCCCGTTCGCAGTCGTTGTGATCGATGCTCCAGATTCGGCAGTTGAACCCGTCTGGCCCACCATGCAGGAGATTGGGACCGTTATTCACGAGACACTGATACTGCTTTCCGTCGATCGAGAATTGCCCGCCCGCAATGCGATTCGCATACCGTCCGACGACGCTTCCGAAGTACGCACTGGTATGCAGATAGTCCTCCACGTTCGCATAACCCAGCACAACATTGGCCAGGCGGCCGTGAGCATCCGGAACCTCGATGGCCTGCACGATCGCCCCAAGTGGCAAAACCCGCGCGCGGATCCCCTGCGTGTTCTGCAGCAGGTAAGCGGGTACTTCCTGGCCAGCCAGCGTGCCAAAGACCTCAGATCGCAAGTCTGTCATGGAGTCGATCTCCTGCGCTTCACGTGGGTGAGGATGGCCATCGGCGTTTGGTCTCCCGGAGAGATCGCTCCACGAGTTCCCGGAGAACCGAGACATCGATATCCTGAAGCCTCTTGACATAGATGCATGATTTGCCCATGGTGTGGGTTCCAAGGCGGTCGAGCAAGTCGCTTTCTCCCTCGAATCCGTTCAGAACGTAGATGGAGATCGCGGCCTTTCTCGGTGAAAAGCCCACGATCGGAGCATCTCCGGCGTGACCGGATTCGTACTGATAGTGGTACGAGCCAAAGCCGACAATCGACGCCCCCCAAAGCGTCGCTGGTTCGCCCGTGGCATCCTCCATCAGTTTCAGCAATTCCCAACTATCCGTCCGCTTACGCTCGGACGGAACGGCGTCGATAAATGCTTCGACCTCGGCATCGGTGGGCCGCGTTTTGGGCTCATAGACCACGATTCATCTCCGAACGCGTTGTGTCGTAGCGTACTCGCGTTGCTGTCCCCCATTCTAGCGAACAGACCAGTAGGCCGGTCGCCAGCGAAGCAGCGATCGATGCCGTGTAGAATGCGACTCGGCAGCACTGAAGGTCATGGGAAACGGAAACATAGCCGAGGAGCGGCGTCTGTGAAAATCACCGATATACGATACACAGTACTTGGCGATAGCCCGGTCGTGCGAGTCATTACCGACGAAGGCATCGATGGTCTGGGCGCGATCGAGCGTGCTAAACCATACCTGCGGCCGCACGTTCTCGAGCTGCTTCCTGCTCTGGCTGGCGAAGACCCGACGAATGTTGAGCGGTGCATGCTCAAGATCAGGCATCGCGGCGCATTCAAGCCATGGGGCAGTGCAGTCAGCGCAGTGGAAATCGCCCTGTGGGACATTGCCGGGAAGTCCGCGGGTCTCCCCGTCTACAAGCTGCTGGGCGGCAAAGTGCGAGACCGCGTTCGCGTCTATAACGGCGCTGTGCGGACGGAGTTGACCAGCTTCAATCCCGACGATTATGCGAAAAACACCAAAGCCCAGATCTCATCCGCAGAGGGCTTCACCATCATCAAACAGGCGCTGGCCTTTCACTCGAAGATGAAATCCGAAGTGCCAGGGTTCACCTATACAGATCAACGCAGTTCCACGCTCGCCGGATACACCACCCGTGGATTGCTCACGGAGAAAGGCCTGAAGCACATCATCGAGTGCGTGGCCGCAATGAAAGAGGTCGTCGGAGACGACGTGGGCCTGGCGCTCGATTGCGGTCCGGGCTGGGCGGTTCCGGACGTAGATCGGAAGAGCG
>JBFWRO010000396.1:0-3749 GCA_050248865.1 Thermomicrobiales bacterium
TTTCTTCCCTGGATGGCGGGTGCTGCCTGGTTGATCGCCGGGCTCGTGTCGCTGGCCCTCGACGAGCCGACACACGCGCTGGATGCCTGGTTGCTGGCGCCGCTGACTCTTACCTATCTGGTCCTGATCCGCATCGCGGCCGATGCCGGCAATGCGTTGCCCCGGTACGGCCGGATTGGGTTTCTGATTTCCCTCTCCTCGATATTGCCGCTCCTTGTCGGTCAGGTCGCGGCTACGCTCGAGTGGAACTCTTTGATGTGGCTGGGATTTCCGGGCGGTCTCCTGCTGTGGACGGGTGGCAACGCGCTGTTCGGCGTCGCTCTGGCCAGGCAACCGATGGATCCTCGGTGGATCGGTTACGCCATCGCGATCGCGCAGCCGGCGGCCGTGGCCACCGGGGTGGTGCTTTCGCCAATTCGCGAGCTTTCAGATTACGGAAGCTACACCGGAGCCCTTGCCCATGGGGTGATCTGGCTAGCCATTGCTCACGCCTTGCAGCAGGAACATCCGGTTTCTTCCGACGCAGCATCACTGGTTGGCGCTCCACGGCAAATCGAGGCAGCGCCGTAACGCGAACGATACGCGCGGCGCCGAACTTGGGAGCACCGGTGAATTTCCGTACCGTCCGTTGCGTGAAGGAGCAGGGTAACGCAGAGAACCATTCGAAAAGTCATCTTCAACCGATTGGTCGATTCCCTATTTTGCATTCGAATCTGTGAGGTAACTCGTGATGAAAAAGTTCATAGTCTTCCTGTTCCTGGCGGCAGCGCTGATCGCGACGAGTCCGAATGGTGCGCTGGCGCAAGCTGATGCACATGTCGATCCACGATTCAGCGACGACATTCTGTCGACGCTCGGTTACCAAACACTCGAAGTCAAAGCAGCGGACGACGGGTTCACCGTGCAGTCCGAAATTCCGGCGGGCTTGACGCTCGTCACGCTCGACGCGCAGCCAGACAAATCGAGTTACGTTGATTTCATGCAACCGGCGGCGGGACTTTCGGAGGAAGAAGCCACGTCGCTGGCGCTGCAATCGGCCCGTGAAGACATTGCCCACGAAGGCTGGACCTATGGTGGTGGCTCGTATGCGGTCGATGGTGGTGAGGTCTCGTTCGTCGTCAATCTGACCCCTGGCGAGTGGCAAGTCGCAGCGTCGTATCAGGTGGGCGCCGATGGCGAAGAAATCATGAATCTCTATCCGCTCACCGTGACCGCGGCCGAAGAGACCGGCACCGAGCCAGATTCCGCGGTAACCATTCAGCTCAACGACTTCGAGTTCATCATCGAGGATGGCGCTGTTGCTGCCGGACCGCAGGTTTACGAATTCACGAACGTTGGCGAGGCGCCTCGGCAAATGGTGCTGTGGAACTCCCCGAGAGCCATAACGGTCGAGGATTACCAGCAGTTCTTCCAGTCCTTCGACACGGGCACTCCCGGTCCGGAGGTCATGTCGCAGCTGGTCTGGGTGGGCTACCACGCGATCATCTCGCCGGGACAGACCGTCTGGCTCGAGCTCGATCTGGATCCAGGCACCTACACCACGACGAGCTGGGTCGTCGATCCGGAAACGGGGGCACCGGCACTCTTGCTCGGCATGGTCGCCAACTTCACAGTGGAGTAAACCTCGAACGCCGGCATTTGACTCGATATTCGGAGAAACCAGCGGGTCGCAGGGCCCGCCGGTTTTCATTCTTCCCGGGAATAATCTTCCGCTGGATCGCGGTAATGGCCGAGCACGGCTTCCTGAAAATAGCGCGCCACCAGCTGGGTGCGAGAGCGGACATCGAGCCGGGAAAAGATTTGCCCGATGTGCCATTCGATCGTGTGTTCTCCAACGAACAGGGACTCGGCAATTTGCCGGTTGGTGAGGCCGGTGGCGATCAGCAGGACGATCTGCCGCTGCTGATCTGTCAGCGGCCAGTGATCGGGAACGGGGTGCGGTTGCGGGCTCTGCTGAGGGGTGATGACCAGGGCGACCGCTCCGGAGTGATCGGCGGCTGATGGTTCGATCGTGACAGGGCCAGCCGGGGTCATCGCCTGAACCGATGTTCCGAATCTGTTCGCATCTTCCCACTTGAGACTCATCGACGCCGACCAGAGCGCAGTTGGCAGCGGGTTCCCATTCTTCCGATCGCCTGAGTGGAGCAGTTCCAGCCAGGCCTCACCAGCTGGCGTGGCGAACATCAACTCCCGCTCGGCGGAAACCATCACGATGCCGGAAGCTCGGGGGAAATCTCCCGGCGGGGCCGCTGAAACGGTCATCGCCCGTTCACGGGCCAACGCCTGGCCGAGCGCCGGTCCGATCACCGACCCGGCGTGCTTCAGAAATTCGACATCCCCTGGCCGGAATGGTTTTGCGGGGTCGCGGCGGTAGGCCTGCATCACAGCAACCCAGCTCTTGCCATGGGCGAATCCCGCGAGCAGCACCCCGCCAACCGGACTCTGCGATTCGTAGAAGTACCGCCAGTGGTGATTTGGAGAAACCGGGGAAAGCATCGCTGCGGGATACCCATAGGAAATTTCCTGGCGTTCCTGGTAGGCCACGCCGCGCAGACCTGTGCGCAGAATGGTTGGCAGCTGAATATATGGCAGTGTTTCTTCCGCGAGATAGACGTCCTGCAACCATTCCCGGCGAGCCCAGGAATCGTTTTCGCTGGCGGCCAGCAGTCGGTTGATCAACAGGGTGCGTTGATCGACACCGAAAAGCCGGAATCCGTCCCATCCGATCGCTCGTTCGAGCGAGGTCATCATCTTCGACGCCAGCTGCGGGGGCAGCAACCCGCTTTCCGCTGCCAAGCGCAGCTCGTGCTTTGCAAGTGCCTGGACTTTGGTCAATCTCGCCATGCGAATTCAGGTTGAACTATGAATTTCGGACGGATGCCGGTTCGTTGCAGGTGCGCACGCGCCCGCCAATTCCTGCCTCCGGGGCTCGATAAGCGGACCCGGTTTGCGGAGTCTACACCCGAGAAGCTGCCTCCTGGTTTGCCAACGGCAAGGCTGCTTTGTCAGGAAGTGCCCACGTTGTTACAGTTTCAGCATTGCGAACAGCGGCAACCGCGAAAGGAACACGCTCTTGGGATTCTGGAAAGGCGCCATTCTCGGCGGGATCGCCGGCGCAGCCTACGGATTATGGACAGCGCCACAATCGGGAGCTGAGCTGCGAGACACGTTGACGAACTCGGTGGAGAAGACCCTCTTCAGCTTGACAGGCATGGATGTGTGGAAGCCGGAGCGGGCGAATCCGGCCACCTGGTCGTCGACGGCGGCAAACCCCGCTGACTGGAATGGGGAGGAGCACCAGAGCGCCCCGACATGGTGATCAGACAGCCTGAGCTGCTTCCTGCATCCGCAGGGAAAGGACGGTGGAAACGCCGTCGTCCCGCATGCTCACACCGTAGAGCGAATCGGCTACCTCGATCGTGCCGCGGTTATGGGTGATGATCACCGCCTGGGTTTCCTGCGCGAGCTCCTGCAATCGCTCCCGAAAACGCACGATATTCGCCTCATCGAGTGCTGCGTCGACCTCGTCGAGCAGAACGAACGGGGACGGGTTGACCTTCAGTATCGCGAACAGCAATGCGGCGGCAGTCAACGATCTTTCCCCTCCCGACAGGAGGGCGAGACTCTGCAAGCGCTTGCCTGGAGGTTGCGCGACGATGTCGACGCCACCCAGACGGCCGTTTTCACCCGGAACGATGACCAGCCTAGCCGTACCTCCGCCGAAGAGCGTGGTAAATGAGGAAGCGAAC
>JBFWRO010000397.1:0-3748 GCA_050248865.1 Thermomicrobiales bacterium
GCTCGGTTCGTCACCAGCGTCATGCCAGATCACTTCAGCGGTGACCACCACCTCAGTGGCATATCCGGCATCGATTTCGATCCCGCCATTGCCCAGCTCGACGTACCCCGGGGCTGCTCCTACCCGGCCCTGGACAACCTCTGATGCAATCAATGTCCTGCTGGCGTCGCTATGAATCTGCCACGCATCCACCCACACCTGGATGAGCTGCGTGCTCGGACCAGTCGGACTCCGATGAATTCGCATCGGCGTGATTTCGACGAGGAGGCGACTGGAAATTGGTTGAACGCTGCATGCTGCCCCCGGCTGAGCGGCAGAGTCGAAGAGATAGATCTCGCCGATCTCGCCATCGGTCTCGACGATCACCGCTGCGGCGTTGACGTCGTCGTCCGATGCTCCCTGGGCGGATGCCGTCATAATCGGCATCATCAGTGAAAAGGCCAGGAGCGTGGCGAGCGTGACGCGCATCAATCGAAAGATCATCCCACGACCTCCCTTCCCGTTCGAGGTCGCACCGTTTCACGCCTGCGGGGCGACGGTGAGCCATTGGTGTCCGCCATTGGGGTAATCTCTGGCGGAAGGAATCAACACAGGTTAGCGCCATTGTTGACGCAGCCAATGACCGCTGTCAATGCCTGTGGCGATGGCCGAAAGCTGCACCAGCGTCGAAAGCCCGAACACATGGCCCAGACGGAGATCGCTCGGTTTGTCGAAGAGCTTGGAGCCATCCAGGCCGGCCCCAATACCTTCAATCCCTGGAACACCGAAACCGCTGCAGGAGCGGTATGCCGGCACAATCTCTCCCTCTACCTCCACACACTCTTTCAACGGGATGTACGAATCATGTTGCTCGGGGAGGCTCCCGGCTATCAGGGATGCCGGCTCACCGGCATTTCATTCACGAGCGAAGCCCTGCTGGTCGCGGGGGTGCCCACGCTCGACATCCTCGGAGAGTCTGGCGGATACCGGCGCGTCCCATCTGATTTCCGGTTGAGCAAGGAGCCGTCGGCCACAATCGTGTGGAGCACATTAGCCGAGTTCGGCGTTCTGCCGGTACTCTGGCCTGCATTTCCCTTTCACCCACACCGGCCCGGCGATCCTCGCTCGAATCGACCGCCGACCAGCGCTGAAGTGCGCTTCGGGCTTCCGATCTGGCGCAGGCTCGCTTTGGTGATGAATATCTCCACCTTCGTGGCCGTCGGTAATGTTGGTCACGCCAGTCTTGCAGCAGGCGGCATCGATGCCCCAAAACTCCGCCATCCCTCTCATGGCGGCAAACCGCAGTTTGTCCAGGGTATCCGGGCGCTCGTTGAAACATTACAGACATCGAGTGAATCAAGGCCGCGACACCCTGGAAAGTTCGATTAACCTACCGGTGCGAGAAAGGATGGGCATAACCATGAACCTGATGTTTCAAGACGAACTGGACGCTGTGGAGAGAAATCTGCACACGCTGGGCACCGGTGTCTATTACCTCACGACGGCGTCACCGGTCTTCACTGAGTTTCTTCGAATCGTCAATAGTCGCGAGCCTTCGCCGTTCGCAATTGATGCAGGTTTCCTGGTCACTGAGCACGCCTGGCATGCACTGCCAATCGCCGGCGACCCACGGGCTCCCGATCCTCTTCAGAAGCATTTCGTCGGTCCCCTCGACTATCAGGAAGCCCTGCAATTGAGCGAACTGGCAATCGACTGGTTTTTTGTTCCCTCAGAACTCGAAGCCTTTGCCGGGCTGGTGGCGCTGCCCTGCCCGGACGGTTCGTGTGACCCATCCGTCGTGGACGCCTGCGGCCGCCGCGGGTGTCGCTGTCAGTCCGATATGCGGTGCAGGTAGTCGCGTAGATGTATCAGGTCGATTCTTCTCCCCAAGACCTGCCTGAACACGCGACTCCAATCGCGGTTGTCGGTCCTGTTCATGTCGAAGTGGCAGGGGATGGAGATGCTTCAGCAAACGTCACGACCGGCGATTTGTTGGGTTTTGCGGCCGCGCTGCTCGCTGCAGGGACGTCGTTATGGGTGGTGAAACGACAAGCTCAGGCCGCCCAGAAGCTCACAGCTTTACAGAACAAGTTCGACTCGGAGCAGGAACGGCTCAAGGTGTTTCTCCCGGAACGAGTCACCGCGATTCGCGAGTTGTCCGCCGCCATGCATCAGGCATGGGACTCCACGAGCACCATGCAGATCGGCGCCTGGGACCCGACGATCGGCGAATCAGCGTTCCAGGCGCTCCGCAACGCGGATTCTCAAGCGCTGATCTGGTTGCCTGACGATGTCGTTGCCGCATCCGCAAACCTTCTGCTGGCCATGGGCAATCTCAATCGGGCCGCCGCAAGGTGCCAGAATGTTACCGAGTGCCTTCGCCAGATCTGGAATGCAGACGAACGCCACGCCTTCGATCGTTGCTACAGAGAGATGTCTGAACTGATACGAAGCACCGCAACGGCAATGGAGACACCATCCAGCCTCTCGTGAAACCGAACTCCGGTTTCAAAACACGCCCCTCAGAGACGATCAGCCTGAGACGCCGCGAAGCATGGTCCGCAAAGTTGCCGTAGACTGCATCCCCTATGGCTTCGTCGCCCATGCTCCCACCAGAAACGACGACAGACCAGCTTCCCCCCATATCCTGGAAGCGCAACCTTTATGCACTCTGGATCGCCCAGCTCCTGGCCATCGTCGGGTTCACGCTCCGCGATTCCTTTCTTCCATTCTTTCTGAAGGACCTCACCGGCGACGACATCGAACAAACGACCCTCTGGGCCGGACTCGTTCTCGCCGGCGGCTCCGGCGTGATGATCTTTGCCCAGCCGGTATGGGGCATCGTCGCGGACCGAAGGGGACGCCGGCCGATGGTGATGCGGGCAATGTTCGCGGCCATGGTCACCGTGTTTCTCACCGGCCTCGCTCAGGCCCCCTGGCAGATCCTCACCCTGCGGATGGTCGAAGGAGCCTTCACCGGCACCGTGGCCGCCTGTACCGCTCTCGTCGCCACCTCCGCCCCACGCGAAAAACTTGGCTATGCGCTCGGCATGATTCAGACTGCCGTCTTCGCCGGAGCGTCATTCGGCCCCTTCCTGGGCGGAATCCTCGCCTCCCAGCTTGGGTATCGACCGACGTTCTTCATCGCTTCCGGTTTTCTCGGAATGGGCGGGCTCATCGTTCTTTTCACGGTGCAGGAGCGGTTTACGCCCGCTCCGCGCGGGGAACTGCGCGGGCTTGCCGCATTGCGAGCATCGCGTGAATGGCTTCTGGCGTCGACCATGGTCCTGATGATGCTCGTCCTTTTTGTCAGCCGCTTCGCACAGCAGGCATCCCGTCCCATTACGCCGCTCTACATCGCCGATCTCGGCAATCTCACTGATGCCCGCGCCGCATCCGTTACCGGTCTTGCCTACGGGCTGCTTGGTGTGACCAGCGCCATCTCTTCGATCCTCCTTGGGCAACGCAGTGACCGGATGGGACACCAGCGCATCCTTGTCGTCAGCACGCTGATTACTGGCATCGTGTTCTTGCCGATGGCTCTTGTCACGGCGCCGTGGCAGATGGTTGTGTTGCAGGCCCTCTTCGGCATTGGCGCCGGCGGTCTGATTCCGGCGGCCAACGCCATCATCGCCAACAACACGCCCCCGGAACGGAGAGGATCGATATTCGGCGTCACTGCCTCGATTGGCTCCCTGGGGGCATTCCTCGGTCCCCTCGCCGGAGCAGCGATCGCCACCTTTGTCGGTTTTCCGGCAACCTTCGCGAT
>JBFWRO010000398.1:0-3717 GCA_050248865.1 Thermomicrobiales bacterium
GAAGGTCTTCCAGATAGGACAAAAACACCGGGGATGGCTGGGGGTCCACCGCAGGGCCTTTCGCGCGAGGAGCGACTACCAACTGCGGGGAACATCAGTCTACCCTTGCGTCAGGTCATGTCAAGGTACTGCGTCGGCCCTGCTGGATCTGACCCTATTCTTGCATTTGTTGATAAAGATATGAAAGAATGAAGGACCCTCTTCGAAGAGGCTTCTGCGGAACAGTACGTCCGGTTTTCGGATTCACGTTAGGAGATAGCATCATGGGAATCGCTCGCATCGATGGCGTGCAGGATCGTGTCCGCGCGAACCTGGGAAGGCGGCTCTCCCGAAGGGCGCTTGGTCAGTCAGCAGGAGCTGCGGCAGCAGTTGCCGGAGTGTCTCTGGCCATTCCTGGCCTGGGACAAGCGCAGGAATCCGGTCCCGCCGGGGGGATCACGATTTCACTTGCGGCCGAGCCTTCGACACTCGAGTGGTGGAATGCCTTCAGCATCGACGGCCATCCCGTGCTGCGCAACACCTTCGAGTCCCTCCTCAATCGCGATCCAGTGACCAATGAGCTGGTTGGCGAGCTGGCGACGAGCTGGGAGTGGCAGGACGATCGCACGCTCCGCTTTACCCTCCGGCAGGGCGTCACGTTCCATAACGGCGAAGCCTTCAATGCCGACGTTGCCGCCTTTGGCATCAATTACACGTGGGCTCCGGAGAACGCCTTCGATATCGCGCAGTTCATGGGATCGCAGATCACGGCAACGGTCGTCGATGAATTCACCATCGATGTCCAAACAAGCGAACCGGACCCCATTCTTCCCGCCACCCTCTATTTCGGCACGATTCCGAGCAAGCGCCAGATCGAGGAAGATCCTGATTCGCTCGTCGACTCGCCGATCGGCACCGGGCCATACCAGTTCGTGGAGTGGGCGCGAGGCGAGCGGATTGCGCTGACGGCCTATCCGGACTGGTGGGGCAACACCGCTGAAGACGCCCGGGGCGCCGTGACGATTCAGGATGTCGAATACGTGTGGCGCACCGAGTCAGCGGTGCGCGCATCGCAGGTCACGGCAGGTGAAGTCCAGATCGCCCGTTTTCTGGGTCCCGACGAATGTGCCAGCTCCCCCGTATGCAAGGAAGCAATCAGCGTCGAAACCGTGCCGCTCAGGCTCGACACCCCGCATCCCACACTGGGTGACATCAGAGTCCGGCAAGCGATTGCGCATGCAGTTGATACCCAGTTGGTGGTGGACCAGCTGTTTGGCAGCGGAGCGGTGGCAACCCAGCTCGTCGGGCCTTCGGCGGCCGGATACAACGCCGACCTTGTGCCAACCCCATATGATCCCGACCAGGCCCGCGCTCTTATCGAAGAAGCTGCGGCGGATGGTGTGGATATTGCCGCGCCACTCGTGGTTGCGGTGCGCCGCGGCTCCTATTTGCGAGCGGAGGAGCTCGGGCAGTACGTGGCAGGCGCGCTCACTGAGGTGGGGCTCAACGTCACGGCCGAGATCATCGAACACGGAGCCTATCAGGAACAGTTCATCATGCCGTACGAAGAAATTCCGGCTGACCGAGGCTGGATCGCAACGCTCTCACATGGCAACGAAGTCATGGATGTCGGCGGCACCGCCGCGTCCTGGTACCGCTGCAGCGGCGGCGTGGCCAGCTACTGCAATCCGGAAGTCGATGCGATGATCGACGCGGCCAACCCGCTAACGGGCGAGGAACGAGCCGCCGCATTTGCGGAAGTCACTCGCGTGTTCCAGGAAGGATTGTCGATCATTCCGATTGCGCACCTCGCGTTTCTCTACGGAACGTCGGAGGATCTCGTCTGGGAGCCTCGGCTCGACGGATTCATGCTGCTCAAGGAAATGTCGCTGGCTGGTTAGTCAGGGTGTAACGTGCGTCAGAATCGCCACTATGGCGACTGCGTCGTACGATGCAGTGAGGATCTGGAGGCTTCTGACGCTGTTCGCTCGATTGTCGCCCTGACACCGCCATGGGATTTGTGCCCTTCTTCATCCGAAGACTGGTGGGATCGTTGATCATCATCATCGCGCTGGTGGCCATCGTCTTTCTGGTCACCAGCGCGGTAGGGGATCCGGCCCGCCTCATGTTGCGCCCGGAAGCAACAGAGGAGCAGGCAGAGGAGCTCCGCGCTCGGCTCGGTCTCAGTGACCCGCTTCCGACCAGGTTCGCCAGATACATGACCGATGCCCTTCAGGGTGATTTTGGCGAGTCCCTCTGGCAGCGGGTTCCCGCCATGGACATCGTGCTCGAGCGTCTCCCCAAGACGCTGTATCTGATCGCGGTTACCCTGCTGATCGCGTTACCGCTGGCGGCCATTCTCGGGGTACTTTCGGCGCTTCGGCCGGGATCCATTTTCGAGCGAGTAGCCACGGTCGTTGGACTGGCTGGCGTGTCGATCGCGGACTTCTGGCTGGGCCTGATGCTCATTTTCTTTTTCGCCGTGGAGCTTGACTGGCTGCCGACGTCCGGCTACGGCGGAGCCTCATACGTGATACTTCCGGCAATCGCCCTCGCGGCGCGGCCGATGGGACGATTGAGCCAGGTCATCCGCGATTCGTTGTCGACGCAGCTGCGCCAACTGTATGTCTCGACCGCGCGAGCCAAGGGATTGCGTGAGCGAGCAGTCATCGGCGTCCACGCCATGCGCAACGCCGCCATTCCGGTGGTGACCATTGCCGCTGACGAAATCGCGGCGCTCCTCACAGGTGCGGTGGCGATCGAAACGATTTTCGGCTGGCCAGGACTGGGCTCCCTGCTGATCCAGGCCATCGAGCGGCGTGACCTGCCTCTGATCGTAGCCAGTGTGGTGGTCATCGCCACGATCATCGTCCTCATCAATTTCATCGTCGACCTGATCTACACCCTCGTTGATCCGCGCGTGCGACTGCGATGAGCAGCCTGCAACGGAGCGTGCGCCTTCCCAGTTCTGAAGCGCTGGAAAGCGAGTTGCCCCCAGGACGAGCGGCGAAACGCCCGCCAGCGTGGTGGAAATCGCTGGTCGAAGACAAACTCGCGCTCGTCGCGGTGATCTACCTGATCGTGCTCGTCGCAGCGGCGGTGCTCGCTCCGGTTGTTGCCCCGTTCGACCCGGCCGCTCAGAGTCTGCTGATGCGCAACCAGCCTCCGATGAGTGCCCCGGAAGATGGCGGTCGCGTGTCACATCTGCTGGGCACTGATTTTCTCGGTCGCGATCAACTGAGCAGAATGTTGTACGGAGCGCGGGTATCCTTGCTCGTGGCAACGTTCGGTGTGGTGATTTCTGGTGTCGTGGGCACGACGATCGGACTCATTTCGGGATATCACCGCGGTTTGCTCGATGACGTGATCATGCGCATCGTCGATCTGCAGATGAGCCTTCCCATTCTATTGATAGCGCTCCTGGTGCTGTACGTCCTCGGATCGGGACTCTGGAACCTGGTCCTGGTGCTGGCGGTTACGCGCTGGGTGATCTATGCCAGAGTCGCGCGTGGGGTGGTCCTGGCCGACCGGGAGCAGGTCTATATCGAAGCGGCGCGCTCCAGCGGCGCTTCCACCAACAGGATCATCATCCGCCATCTTCTTCCGAACCTGATCCCGACGCTCATGGTGCTGGCGACACTCGAGGCTGCCAGTCTGATGCTGGCGGAGGCGACGTTGAGTTTTCTGGGTCTGGGCTTACCGCTGGCGGAGCCATCGTGGGGCCAGATGCTCGCAACC
>JBFWRO010000399.1:0-3686 GCA_050248865.1 Thermomicrobiales bacterium
GTCAACAAGATCGATATCACCTCCGATGGTGGCGATGACAGTCTTTGCAGGGCCCAAACACTCTTCGCCGATTACGAAGCCTCCTATCCCGTGCATTACATCTCCGCGCGGACGGGAACGGGACTCGCTGGCCTGAGGAAGGCGCTCGACGGAAAGCTGACGGATCTCGCTGGGCCTTCCGGTGCTGGAAAGTCGAGCCTTCTCAATGCGCTCGATCCCGAGATCGACCGGCAGATTCAGCAGATTTCCGTCGCAACGGGAAAGGGTCGGCATACGACGACCACAGCGGAGATTTTCAGGATCGATGCGGGAACCTTCGTGGCCGACACTCCGGGCATGCGATCTCTGGCTATGAGCGGCATCGCCAGCGATGACCTCGACCGCTTTTTCCCTGAGCTTCGACCGTATCTCGGTCAGTGCTTTTATGCGGATTGTCAGCATTTGTCGGAACCGGGCTGCCGCGTCATCGAAGCCCTGGACTCGGGAGAAATTTCACGCGAGCGCTATGCCTCATACGCTGCCCTGCGTCGCGGAGATTCCGAGTGACCTGTGGAAGGCTGTGACCTATCGTGAAACAGAGAGCCCCGATCCCGACGTATAGTCGTTGGTGTCCACCCAGGGCAAGCGCTCGGCAAATCGGCTGGCCCTGAAGGGCGTCATATCCATCAGCCTTGGCTCACCACCGGTGATCCATTCCGCGAGAACGATTCCCACCGCCGGCCCTGTCTTGAACGACGAACCGCTATCACCGGTAGAGACGAACAGCCCTTCGAACTCGGAAAGTTTGTCGACGATCGGGTGGTCGTCAGGACTCTGCATGACCACGCCCGACCACGACCCGCGCATAAGGGCGCCTTCGAACACCGGAAAGCGCGCTGCCAGAGCGTGCCGTGCCAAGTGGACATACTCTCTCGCCACGGTCTCGTCAAAGTCGGTGGGATCGACCGCCATCCCGGCCCGGCTCTCCACTCCGATGAGCGTTCCCGCTTTGCCCTCCGGCCGCATCCATGAACGGTTTATGGAATCGATCACCACAGGGTGCGGTCGATGAGGGTCCATCTGAAACGGCCAGCGGAACACCGCCACCTGGATTCTGCGAGGATAGAGTTCGAGTTCGATGCCGAGCTTCGACAACAAAGGCAGAGCGAATCCGCCCGCCGCGATGACGACATTTGGCGTGGAAATCGTTCCTCTTGTGGTCTCTACTCCGGTAACGCTCCCATCTTTGACGCGAATGCCAGTCGCTTCCGTGTTTTCGAAAAGCTGAGCGCCCCGGTCGATAGCGGCGCGCGCAAAGCCATACACCGTCAGTGGACCATCCGCATAACCGGTGTCCGGTTCCCAGGCCGCGACCGAGAAATCACCGCTATAGAGCAGTGGCTCGATCTTGCGAATGTCCTCTCGATCGATGATCCAGGTGCGGCCGCCAAGATCTTGCTGCATCTGCACATTGGCTCGCAGCTTGTCTTCGTCCTCAGGATGGACCACGCGCAGGACGCCCACGGTCTCCAGCCCGGGATTCCCAGCGCCAACGCGTTCCTCCCAGTGATGAAAGATTTTGAGGCTCTCCAGCGTGAGTTGCGTTTCGGGGGCATTTGCATAGTGCGCCCGAACCAAAGCGCCCGACTTACCGGAAGCGCCAGCTGCCAGGTGTGTGCGCTCGAGGAGAACCACATCCTTTACGCCATGTTGGGTCAATTGAAATGCAGTGGATGCGCCAACCACCCCGCCGCCAATGACGACAACTTCCGCCGTTGCCGGGAGGGTTCCGGAATCCAGGGACACACGCATGCAATGAGATCACTTTCCAGTTGATGCAGGCGTCTCATCGCCCGATCAAAGGGCAGACATACGCCTTCGAACCGTTGGTAGAATCATCCAAATTCCCGTATTATTCACATAACCGCAGTCCTGCGGTTTGCAGTGGCACATCAACCACCATAAGATTCCCTGCACACAGAGTCCATCGCTCTCGTGACATGCGAATTGCGTCATTTCCACAGGTCGCCGCCCTCGGCCACAACACAGGGACTTTGGATAAGCATATGCAGAACGACTCCGGCGGGAAAGACTCCCCTAAGAATCCACTTGACCGCTTGCTGAACCGGAACTCACAGCCGCCAAAAGATGGCGAGAAGAACCAGGGCGAGGAGAAACCGCGACCTCGCGTTCCGAGCTGGGTGATTGGCGCGCTGATCGTCGCGCTTGTTGGCTGGTATGTCTACCAGTACTTCCTTCCCGGAGATGAAACCAGCTTCACCAGCGTGCCCTACTCGGTCGTCGTCTCTCAAATCGAGAACGGCGGCGTCACTGAAGCGACCATCAGCGAATCGAAAATCCAGGCCGATCTCCGAGAGGAGATTTTCTGGAACTCAGAGACTGAAACGATTGTGACTTCCGAGGAAGGGAGCACGGTCGTTTCGACGAACGCTCTGGAAGCGACAATTCCGCCGATCATTCAGCAGAACAACCAGGAGTTGATTGATCTGCTCGCCGCAAACGGCGTTGTGGTCAGTGGCAAGACCTCCAGCAGTTCCATCTGGACAGGCCTGATTTTCAGCTTCTTGCCTTTTCTCCTCTTCCTTGGTCTTCTCATCTTTTTCGGCAGGCAGATGACGCGCGGCCAGCAAAATGTCTTTGGATTTGGACGAAGCAAGGCTCGTCAAAACGATCCAGAGCGCCCGCAACTGTCCTTCGCCGACGTTGCCGGCGAAGAAGAGGCGAAGCGAGAGCTGACCGAGGTCGTCGACTTCCTGCGAAACCCGGCCAAATATCACCAGCTTGGCGCCAGACTTCCCCGAGGCGTGCTCCTCGTTGGTCCCCCGGGCACGGGCAAGACGCTGATGGCGAGAGCTGTGGCCGGCGAGGCCGGGGTGCCGTTTTTCAGTATTTCAGCGTCGGAATTCGTCGAAATGTTCGTTGGCGTGGGCGCCAGCAGAGTTCGGGATTTGTTCGAGAAAGCGAAGGCGTCGTCACCTGCGATCGTGTTCATCGACGAGATGGATGCCGTAGGACGGCAACGGTTTGCCGGTCTTGGTGGATCGAACGATGAGCGTGAGCAGACGCTCAACCAGCTCCTCGTGGAGATGGATGGCTTCGACACAAGTCAGGAAGTCATTGTCATGGCAGCCACGAACCGGCCCGACGTGCTAGACCCTGCGTTGCTCCGACCCGGCAGATTCGATCGCCAGGTCACGATCGGTTTGCCTGACAAGCAGGGCCGCGAGGCGATTCTCAAGATTCACTCTCGCGGTATTCCCCTCGCCGCTGAGGTCGACCTGGTCAGTCTTGCCGGTGGCACCACCGGATTCTCCGGAGCCGACCTGGCCAATCTGGTCAATGAGGCCGCCCTGACTGCTGCTCGGCGAAACAAGAAACTCATCGAGACGTCTGACTTCGAGGATGCTCTGGACAAGGTGCTTCTCGGCACCGTGCGAAACGCGATTCTGAATAAGCGCGACCGGGAGGTTGTAGCCACTCATGAATCGGGACACGCGCTCGTGGCGCATTACACGCCAGGCACCGATCCGTTGCGCAAGGTCAGTATCGTCCCCCGCGGCCGGGCGCTGGGCGTCGCCATCCAGGCTCCGGAAGAGGATCGCTACAACGTCTCGAAACGATATATCGATGGTCGCCTGGATACGCTATTGGGCGGACGCGCGGCCGAGAAAGTCGTGTACAGCGAA
>JBFWRO010000400.1:0-3677 GCA_050248865.1 Thermomicrobiales bacterium
GGGGCGTAAGGAGTCTCAATAATCGGCCAAGTTTAGCGTATGGCCGGTAGCACGCGTTCCCCGAACACCTGGATGAACTCCTGCTGGTTGCGACCGACGTTGTGCAGGTACACGCGCACGAATCCCAGCTCGAGATCCTGGTGAATCCATTCCAGATGACGTTCGATGTCGCTGGAGATGCGGACGGGGCCATGCATGTCCTCGGCGCGGACATACTTGGCGGCGGCTTCGAGTTGCCCGGGCGTCCGAATGCTTTCGGCGGCGATCGGCGGCAAGATGGTCGTCCGCCACTGGTCGAAGGCGTTCGCACTCGCCTCATCCTCGGTCGGCGCAAAGGAGAGATGGCACTGCAGAAACAGCGGCTTGCCCTCGCCGCCCCCTCGCCGGAAAGCGTCGATCATCCGGTGGAGATGCTCTCTTGGCGCGTTCACCGTGATCAAGGCGTCGGCCCAGCCGCCGGCGAACTCGGCGGTTTCCACGCTGAGGGCCGGTCCGACGATCATCGGCGGCTGCTCCGGCAGGCTCCAGACGCGCCCTTCAGTGACATGTACCAGGCCGTGATGGGTCACTGTCTCGCCGTCCCACAACGCCCGGATGATGTCGACGCATTCTCGAAGCCTTTCGTTGCGCTCCGGTTTCGCCGGCCACTGTTCGCCGGTGACTTGTTCGTTGATCAGTTGACCACTGCCAAGCGCGACCCAAAACCGCCCGGGAAACATTTCGGCCAACGTCGCCGCGGCCTGGGCGATGATCGCCGGGTGATAGCGGACGCCGGGAGCGTTCACGACTCCGAACGACAACGCTGTGGCTTGCATTGCCGCACCCAGCCATGACCAGGCAAATCCCGATTCACCCTGCTGCTCACTCCAGGGCGCCAGGTGATCGGAACACATCGCCGCAGCGAAACCGGCATGCTCGGCTGCCTGCACGCAACGCAGCAGCTCGGCTGGCGGAAACTGCTCGTGTGATGCGTGATATCCGATGATCGCCACAGTCTCTCCTTCGGCGCTTCACGGGAGCCGCCATTTACAGCCCACTCACAGCCCGCGCCTTGCGGACGACTCCCAACGAGCGTTAACCGGAACGCAACTTGCATACCACGCACGCTGACGCCAAGAGGAAAGGATTGCCCGTGGGATTGCATGATCAGTGGTACGAAAATGCCATCATCTATTGCCTCGACGTGGAGGTGTACGCCGACTCGGACGGCGACGGCGTCGGCGACTTTGCCGGGCTGACGCAGCGACTTGACTATTTGGCTGGATTGGGGGTCACCTGCCTCTGGCTGATGCCGTTTTATCCAACCCCCAATGGTGACGACGGCTACGACGTGGCTGACTACGCCGCGATCGACTCAAGGCTCGGCACAATGGCCGACTTCACGGAGTTCATCGTCGAGGCGAGAGAACGCGGCCTTCACGTCATCATCGACCTCGTTCCTAACCACTCGTCAGTTCAGCATCCGTGGTTCCAGGCTGCCCGGAAGAATCCGGATTCGCCCTATCGTGATTATTATGTCTGGCGAGAAGATGATCCGGGCGACACGAGCGACTACGTCGTCTTCCCCGGAGAGCAGGAAGGAATCTGGACCTGGGATGAGGAGGCGGGCGCGTACTATCTTCACCACTTCTACCCCTTCCAGCCCGATCTCAATTTCACGAATCCCGCAGTGCGGGAAGAGTTTCGCAAGATCATGGGGCTCTGGCTCCATCAGGGGGTAGACGGCTTTCGGATCGATGCGGCGCCGTTTCTGATCAATCTGATCGGCACCGAGGACGCTGATGACATGCGACCAGCGCATCAGTATCTGCAGGAGATGAAGAACTTTGCGAGCGTGCGAAGCGGGAACTCAATCTTGCTCGGAGAGGTCGATGTCGGGCTGAGCACATTGGCCGACTACTTCGGCGGCGGAAACGAGCTGCAGGCGCTTTTCAACTTCACGCTCAACCGCTACATCTTCCTGGGACTCGCACAGGAAAGTGCCGACGCCGTGAAATTCGGATTGCAGCAACTCCCTTCGATTCCCAAGACGGGGCAATGGGTTAATTTCCTGCGCCATCACGACGAGCTGAATCTCTCCCGCCTGACGAAGGACCAGCGGGAGCAAGTGTTTGCCGCGTTCGGCGCTGATCCAGTGCATCAGGTTTATGGGCGCGGACTGCGGCGGCGGCTTGCTCCGATGCTGGAAGGAGATCAGGACCGCATCCGCCTGGCCTACAGCCTTCTGTTCAGTCTCCCCGGCGCGCCGATGCTCTTCTATGGCGAGGAAATCGGTATGGGAGAACAGCTCGAGCTAGATGGGCGGCTCAGTGTGCGAGCCCCTATGCAATGGACTCGGCACGAGAATGGCGGATTCTCAAGCGCAGCGAAAGACGACTTGGTCCGCCCGCTCGTGTCAGGCGGTAAGTACGGATTCGAGCAGGTCAATGTCGCCACTCTCCGCAGCGACCCCAACTCGCTGGTCAACTGGCTCGCTCAGCTGACCAGAACACGTCGCGAGTGCGGGGAGATCGGCCGAGGAACCTGGCAGCTAATGGATACGGGCTCAGACACTGTCCTGAGCATCAGGCACGATGACGATGGAAGCGCAATCGTGATTCTGAACAATCTCTCGAACCGGCGTCAAAGCGTATCTCTGGACCTCACTCAAGAAGACGCTCGCACCGCCACTGATCTTCTCACCGACAGTCGGTACGAACCACTCGATCCTTCCAGCCCGAAGGTGCGTCTCGCTCCCTACGGGTTCCGATGGATGCGCCTAGGCGGGGTGTACTGAGATCGAAAAGCTGGTGGTGCCTGGCAGGGTTCTGGGCCGGGACGCGTAACCCATTCTTCGCCCGCACTTCAGGAGCCGCGGTTCGCGCGACAGTCAGTATCGTTCTGCGTTTTCCAGCGCTTCGGTTAGGAAATCAGCGGTCATTGGACTGGCGGTTTTTTTCTGCCGCTGCAGCGATGTTGCGCAGCATGCCCGAGAAGACGAACTGGTGGAGCGGATAGGTTACGTACCAGTACGCGATTCCACCGAGTCCTTCAGGGTCAAAAATTGCTGTTTGTTGAATAGTCGATGTGTCGCCTTGCTGCTCGACCTCGAATTCGAGCCACGCCCTTCCCGGGAGCCTCATTTCGGCTGAGAGCCGTAACCGGCGATCCGGCTCGAAGTCCTCGACCCGCCACCAGTCGATCGCGTCCCCAATGCGTATCGACACTGGGTCGCGACGGCCCCGCCGAATGCCGACACCGCCAACAGCGAGGTCCATCAGACCCCGGATAAACCACAGCCGATTCGCGTAATACCATCCCGCTTTGCCACCGATTCGCTGAATCGGCGCAAACGCATCCGCCGCGGACACCCGCACAGTGACCGTGCGGGAGTCGATCAACCGGTTGCCAAATCGCGTATTTTGCCAGTCGCGTTGATCGCCTGCGGCGGAAAGAGCATCGGACCAGCGGGTGGCGGCAATCGCCTCTTCCTCGCTTCGAATTGCGGCGGCAATCGCCTCCGAAAGACCGACCGGCACGACGGGGAATGCTGCGAGCGCTGACTGGTCGTTGACCACCGTTGGGTGCCGGATGCTATCGATCAGTTTTCTGCCGACCCGTGCGTACAAGGGAGTCACCAGCCCCAGCCAGAGACTCGACACTCGCGGAGAGAGCACCGGGACCGGAAGCATCCAGCG
>JBFWRO010000401.1:0-3660 GCA_050248865.1 Thermomicrobiales bacterium
GCGGAGCCGGACACCCGGGATCCAAGCCGGACGCGCGCGACAAACGTTCGGCGCGTCACGGAGTAACTTTCCAGCGCAACTGCTTGTTGCCGTAACGGGAAGGCAATCGCTGGTTGGTCGGGGCACATGCCTCAACCGACCAGCGATTCTGCTTCTATTCGCGGCTCACCATACCAATGGACTGGTTCACCACATGATGAAACGGACCGGAGCAGGTGCCCCGGTCCGATCGCGCTTCGGTCTGACTAGATGCTTCGCCTATTCGTCAGTACCGCGTAACCCCAGGCGACGATGATGCCGCCAAGCAACGCGACGAGCAAACTGCCGATGCTCCAGCTGACGCCGAACGAGTCGTCGAAGATCGCGCTATAGAGGGCGCCTCCGACGATCGCGCCGACGATCCCCAGAATGATATTGGCGATCCAGCCCTGGCTGTCATCGGTGCCGAGCACGACACTGGACAGCCAGCCAATCAGCGCCCCAAAGAGAATCCACGAGATCAAACCCATTTTCCAACGACCTCCAGCCGTTCTCTTCCATCGCTGCGTGTGCAGCCTGTTTGCTCTGATGCAATAAGCATGCCAACTCTCCAAATCACGTGGATATCGAACGTGCTGTTGCGTGGCGCTGGACTGGACGACGAATCGTGGCGGCAATGGGAGAATTCCGTTCATGACACAATGAAAGAAGGACTTGACGAGGAGGATGCTTTTTCATGCAACTGGGATTCGAGCTGTTCGCCATTGCGGTGTTGCTGGGTATCAATGCCTTTCTCGCCGCATCTGAGATCTCACTCGTTTCTGTCAACAAGATGCGGATGCGATCGCTGGCCGAAGAAGGCAATTCCAGCGCCGTACGCGTTCTTTCACTGATCGAAACGCCGGCCCGGTTTCTGGCAGTCATCCAAATCGGCATTACGATGGCCGGTTTTTTCGCTGCGGCCTTTGGCGCCGTCACTCTGAGCGACAAGTTCGAGAGCATCGTGGAAAGCATTCCGATCAGCATCGTCGAGAAAAATGCCGGCACGATCTCTCTGATCGTCATCACGATTGTCCTGTCATTCCTCAGTATTGTGCTCGGGGAACTGGCGCCAAAGACGCTGGCCGTTCATCGTGCCGACTCCGTTGCATTGCTGGTCTCGCGGCCGATCAATTTCCTGGCGACGATCATGCGTCCGCTGGTGCTTTTGCTGACGGGCGTGACGAACGTTCTGCTTCGGCTCTTTGGCAGTCACGAGCGGGCCAATATGCCGGGCGTTTCCGAGGCGGAGATTCTGGCGCTGCTGGAGGCCGCTGAGGACGAAGGGGTCGTCGAGCGAGGTGAAGCAGAGCTCGTCGAGGAAGCATTCGAGTTCGGCGATATTCAGGTGCGCAGCGTGATGATTCCCCGTGTCGACGTCACCGGCATCGAAGGGGGAACATCGGTCGGCGACGCGATGAAAGTTTTCCTGAAAACGGGATTTTCGCGCCTGCCGGTCTACCGGGAGACACCGGACGACGTTCTCGGCATTCTGCATATCAAAGACGTCATGCGACTGGTCTGGGACAACCCCAAGGCAAGCAGCCTGCGGACTGCCGAGCTCGTGCGGCCCGCGTATGTTGTGCCGGAAACGCGGCCAATCGACGACCTTCTGGCCGATCTGCGCTCGCAGCGCACGCATCTGGCCATCGTGGCCGATGAGTATGGCGGCATGGCCGGGATTGTGACGCTCGAAGACCTGATCGAAGAGCTGGTCGGGGAAATCGCCGATGAATTCGATCCCGGCTATGAACCGGTCCTCCGACTCGAGGAAAGCGTCTGGCAGGTCGATGGGCGACTCTCCCTGCTCGATCTGCTCGACGTGATGGATGTCGACAAGTCGGTTCTCAGCGAGGTCGAAGCGGAGTCGGTCGGTGGGCTGATCTCGGACATTCTCGCGCGTATTCCGGAAGTCGGCGACCAGGTGGAGATTGGGCCTCTGCAACTCAAGGTGGAGTCGATGGACGGGTACCGGGTGGCGCTCGCTCGCGTCGAGCGCCTGCGCGAGGATCGCCGGGAGGCGCTCTCCGAGGCGCCCAGTGAGTCTGGCGGGGAATAGGGGCGGGCCTGGCCCGCCCCCTGACTGAGTTCAGGCGATCACTGGAGTTCGTTGCCGTGCAACGATCGCGTCCACAATGTGGCGCGCCGATTCGCTCACACCGCCCAGGGTGACCGGCTTGATTCCCGGCATCCAGATCATGCCGGCGAAGTAGAGTCCGGGATACTGGCTGATCCCCCGATCACCAATGAGGAAACCTCGCTCATCGGTCACCGGCAGCTCGATCATGGAGTCATCGTGCCGGTACCCGGTCGCCCAGACGATCGAGCCGATGCCAGATTCTCGCAAATCGAGCGACTCCCGGAGCGGCTGCTCGAAGCCATCGCGCAAATCCTGCGTCTCCTCCGGCGGCGCGTCGATCCCCGCCACCTGGATGTAGCCGTCGATCATCTGCGTCATCGACTTCTCGAATCCATCGCCCTTCGCCAGGCTCTCGTACAGATCGGGCGCCAGCCGCACGGTCGTGCCGGCCGCTTCACGCACATGACCGAGCAGGTGAACGCCGTCCCGCGCGAACTGGTGCAGGTTTAGCGTATGTCCGCCATCGATCCCAGTCAGGTGCGGAGGCACGAACCTGGTGGCATCGCCCGGAAACTTCTCCGGCGGCAAATCGAAAAAACCGATCTGCCAGAGCCACTCGAAGCCATCCTTGCCCCGGTACCGGCGCCGCGCCCGGCCGGCGCCACTGACCGACAGGTAGACCTCCCGTCCCCGGTGATTCAGCTCCTCGGCGATCTGGGCTCCCGATTGGGCGGAGCCGACCACCATCACCGCGCCGGGGGGCAGCGCCTCTGGATTGCGGTACTGGCTACTGTGGATCTGCAGTATTTCCGGCGAGATTCCGCCGGCGGTCGCCGGGATCCCTGGCAGCTGCTCGAAGCCGGTGGCGATCACGACATTCTCCGCCCTGATCTGCCCGCCGCCCGCGTCCAGCTGGTAGCCTCCGCCGTCGAATGGACGAACGGCGTCGACCCTGGAGTTGTACTGGACCGGCGGCTGATGCAGCTCCACATACCGATCGAAGTAGTCGATGATCCCGGGCAGCGGCATGAAGCCGTCCCGGTCGGGGATGTCGTACTGGGCTCCGGGCATGTTCACCGTCCAGTTTGGGGTGACCAACGTGAACGAATCCCAGCGTCCGGTCCTCCACGCGCTGGCCGGCATGGCGGCCTGGTCGAGCACCAGGTGCTCGCGCCCCGCCTGCTGGAGCCAGTAGCTCGTCGCGAGGCCGGTCTGACCGGCCCCGATGATGACGGTTTCGACGTGTTGCATGATGACTGCTCCTTGCTTCGCCGCGATATGCGGCGAGATTGGGTCGAGAACGAAGGTGATGGGATCGGTTGCGATCTGCGCTCAGTCCGCAGACAAAGGCTGGGGCGCGGCCATGCCGGGAACGAGACCGAGCTGTTGAAGAAGGCCAAGGTCATCCGTAACTTCCCAGCTCTCGATGATTTTGCCCGCCGCGAGTCGGTCGATACTGATCCCGGTCAGCTGGAAATCACGACCTGTGGCGGGACTGCCGCGGAAGTCGCCGGTGTGGCGGCCCGCAACAACCCAGCGAGTGACAATCTTGTCACCGGATG
>JBFWRO010000402.1:0-3658 GCA_050248865.1 Thermomicrobiales bacterium
AGCAATTCCTGGGCCGTCATCAGCAATGACTACGAGTACGCGATGATCGAACGGAAAACCGGATTGACGATCGAGCAGATATCCGAAAAGGTAGAGCTTGTCGTGGTGACCTATGGAGATCAGGGTTCGAAGCTCCTGACTGCGGGCCGTTCGGTCACGATTCCCGTGGCCAAGGTTACGAAGGTTGTGGATCCGACTGGCGCCGGAGATGCCTATCGATCCGGCCTATTGCGAGGGCTCCTGCTCGATCTCGAACTGGAAGTGACCGGCCGGATAGCCAGTCTGGCCGCCGCCTATGCCGTCGAGCACGTTGGAACACAGGCGCATTACTACACCATCGAAGAATTCATCGATCGCTTTGACAGGTCGTTTCCTGATTATGCAGGCGCGATAACCGGGCCATTGCTCGCGGATAAGCAACCGATCTGACGTTTCTCTGTTCACGCGACTTGTGCAAGGAGTGTTCATGACCGCAAACTCGCTAACCTTCGATATCAAGGATCCTTCTCTGGCGCCTGACGGACGACGCCGCATCGAGTGGGCAGGACGTGAAATGCCTGTGCTGCGGCAGATCCAGGCGCAATTCGAAGCGGAAAAACCGCTGGCCGGGATTCGGGTTCTGGCCTGCGCGCACATCACCACCGAGACCGCGAACCTCGCTTTGGCACTCAAGGCGGGTGGCGCGGATGCCGTGCTCTGTGCGAGCAATCCACTTTCGACACAGGACGATGTGGCCGCCGCGCTCGTCGATGAGGGCATTCCGGTTTTCGCAATCAAGGGCGAGGACAACGAAACCTACTATCGTCATATCAATGCCGCCCTCGATCACAGACCTCAGGTGATCATCGATGACGGGGCTGACGTCGTGTCTGCCGTGCACACGACCCGCAAGGAGCTTCTGAGCGACATCATCGGTGCGACGGAAGAAACCACGACCGGCGTCGTCCGGGACCAGGCAATGGAAAAAGATGGTGTGCTGAAGTTTCCGGTCGTCGCTGTGAATGATGCTGACACCAAGCACTTTTTCGACAACCGCTATGGCACGGGGCAGAGCACGATCGACGGAATCTTGCGCGCGACCAACATTCTGCTCGCCGGCAAGACCGTCGTCGTCGCGGGTTACGGGTGGTGCGGCAAAGGCATCGCGATGCGCTTGCGGGGCATGGGAGCGCGGGTGATCGTCACCGAAATCGATCCGGTCAAAGCACTGGAAGCCGCCATGGACGGCTTCGCCGTGATGACCATGGCCAGAGCGGCGGCGCAGGGCGATCTTTTCGTAACCGCCACCGGCAATATCAACGTGATCGATCGTGATGCATTGGCGCAACTCAAGGATGGGGCGATTCTGGCCAATTCAGGCCACTTCAACGCTGAGATCAATATCGCCGCGCTAAGCGAAATGGCAGGCGAGGGCAGACGGACATTGCGCCCAATGGTCGAAGAGTTCCAGATTGCGGAAGACCAGCGAGTGATCGTTCTCGGCGAGGGACGGTTGATCAACCTGGCGGCTGCAGAGGGGCATCCCGCGAGCGTGATGGACATGAGTTTTGCCAACCAGGCGCTCGCCGCGGCGTTCCTGGTGAAGGAGGCAGGCAATCTCGAGCCTCGCGTTTACCGCGTGCCGGTCGAAATCGACCATGAGATCGCGCGTATGAAACTGGCCAGCATGGACATCGATATCGATGTGCTGACCGAGGAACAGGCCCACTATCTGAGTTCATGGGAATCGGGGACCTAGGCATCGTGTCCCGCTTTCTCAGACTGTCGTTTCCAGGTCGAGGATGAGATGACAACAACATTCAGTAGCTCACCGTTGACGCTGTTCACGTCCGAGTCGGTGACAGAGGGCCATCCGGACAAGGTTTGTGACCAGATTTCCGATGCTGTGCTCGATGCGGTCCTGAAGAACGATCCCACTGGACGGGTTGCCTGCGAGACCTCGGCGACGACCGGCCTGATTCTCGTCTTCGGGGAAATCACCACCGATACGTACGTCGAGATTCCCGATCTGGTGCGGGACGTCGTCAGGGACATTGGGTACACCGACGCGGCATTTGGATTCGATGCGCGGACGTGCGCGGTGATCTCTTCGATCAAGGGCCAGAGCCCGGAGATTTCCGACGGCGTGAACTCCGCGCTCGAGGTGCGCGACGGCTCGCGGGGCGATCTTGACAACACGGGTGCCGGCGATCAGGGAATGATGATCGGTTTTGCCTGTCGAGAGACACCGGAGTTGATGCCGCTGCCCATCTCACTGGCTCACAAAGTGGTTCGGCAGCTTTCCTCCGTGCGGCGCAGCGGCGTGCTCGACTGGCTGCGCCCGGATGGAAAGTCGCAGATCACGGTGGAATACCGGCACGGTGAGCCTGTTCGGGTCGATACGGTGGTCGTCTCGACGCAGCACGATGAGCGAATCTCCAACGCCGCAATTGCTGAAGGCGTCGAGTCGGAAGTCGTTCGCAGAGTCATTCCGGATCATCTGATCGACGCCAATACCCGGATGTTGATCAATCCCAGCGGCCGGTTCACGATCGGAGGCCCGCTTGCGGACGCCGGCCTCACTGGTCGAAAGATCATCGTCGATACGTATGGTGGTATGGCTCGTCACGGAGGCGGAGCGTTTTCCGGAAAGGATCCGACCAAGGTCGATCGGTCGGGGGCATATGCCGCGCGTCATGTTGCCAAGAATATTGTGGCGGCGGGACTGGCCGAACGTTTCGAGATCCAGATCTCGTACGCGATCGGCGTGGCCCGGCCCGTTTCGATCATGGTCGAGACGTTCGGCAGCGGAAGAGTGAGCGACACGCGCATCGCGGAGCTGGTCGAAGAGCATTTCGACTTGCGGCCGGCGGCCATTATTCAGGATCTCGACCTGCGTCGCCCGATCTATCGACAAACCGCAGCCTATGGGCACTTCGGTCGTGACGATTTGGAGGTTCCGTGGGAACGCACGGACAAGGCGGCGGCGCTGGCCGAGGCGGCCGGGGTCGACCTTCCTGAGCTTGTGGCCAGCGTCTCGTAGCTGGGTTAGCGTATCCACGGGGGAGGTTTCGCTTTCGACGGAGGTCGATGATGATGATCGCCATACGCCAAGTCGAGCGTCCGTACACCATTGATGATCTCACCGACTTGCCGCGCGACGGTCGCCGCTATGAAATCATTGGGGGAGAGCTGGTCGCGACCTCATCGCCGTCATCAGAGCATCAGCTCGTTTCCTCTCGCCTCCAACGATTCATTGGAAATCACCTCGCTGAAACGTTGTCGGGCGAGGTGTTCGCAGCACCTTATGATGTGGTTCTCGGCACTCACGATATTCTCGAGCCAGATCTCCTGGTGGTCCTCAACGAGCAATCTGATATTTTCACCGACGCCCACCTCTCGGGTTCGCCGGCTTTGGTGATCGAGATTCTTTCGCCGGCAAGCCGAGCGATGGACCGTGTCCGCAAGAGCGCCACCTATGCCACGCATGGTGTGCCCGAATACTGGATTGTCGATCCGGACAGCGAGGAAATCCTGGCTCAAAGCCTGATTGATGGCATGTACAGGCGAATCCCAAGTGAGGACGGCACCATTCGCTCGGTGAGCGTCCAAGGGCTCACCGTCGAGCCGCCCGACGTTTTTGCGGGGCCGTCCTGGATCAGCAAGCATAGATCGGAAG
>JBFWRO010000403.1:0-3652 GCA_050248865.1 Thermomicrobiales bacterium
GAACGAGTGAATCAGGTGCGCATCATGTCGCGCAAAGGTGTATCAGAAGAGTGACAACTGGTCTGGGAAGCCGTCCGCCGGTGGCGCGGCGAACGTCGGCGCCGGCAGCGGATGTTGCCGGCGCCGACGAGCAGGCGGGACCGTGACCAAAGGACGTTGGGAGAGCCCGGCAGTTCAGACTCGATTCCAGTGACCGTCGGCGAAACGCCACGATTCATGCGCGGGAGAAAGGACCGGCGATTTCTCGACAGGTGACTCCCACACCGCATGAGCAGTTCGATCTACCCGGAGGTCTCGATTGGCGAGCGTCGTTATCCGCAGCACGCTTACTTCATGAGGCGGCTCGACGAGCGCCCCGCATGACAAGTGCAACAGTCGGCCCTCCGTCGATGCCGCGCGAACGTGCAGATGTCCATGCACGACGACGACTGGACTTTCCGCCTGGAGGAGCTGAGACCAAAGAGACTCCCTGTCGGAGAGATCGCCGGCATGTTTCAAATCTGCGTCGGTGAGCTCCGGCTCCATGTCTTTCAATGGGAAGTGCGTGAACACAGCGTGGAGCGATTTGGCGGGCCCAGCGTTCCACGAAAGTCGCGAGCTGGCGAGACGCCCGGTCTGAGCGTCTCGCTGGATCTCCACGAGGGTGGCATCGACCTCATGTGTGAGCGTCATCGATGCCGGCGCGACCGCGAACTGGTCGGCCGACAGGTGATCGCGAAAGCGATCGCGGGACAGCGGATGAGCGTCGATGTCGTGATTACCGGGCACGACGAGCACCGGCACGTTCAGTGATGCGACGCGATCGCGGACGTATCGCAGCGATTCTGGATCGGCTGCGTTCGAGAGGTCGCCGAGCAGCACCAGGGCGTCGAGGCGCTGGTCGCAGAAGTACTCGATTGCCCGGTCGAGAAGCTCTCGCGTGCGATCGAGGTGCACCACGTTGTGCCAGCGAACAGGCGCTGTGTCGTCGGGCGCGAAGTGAATTTCCGCAATGACGCCCAGCGTTGTCGATGAAGGACGGGAGGAATCGTGCATCAGCAGCGAGCACCTTTCGATATCCCGGAGCAGCCCAGACGTCGGGTAGCCTAACCGCTCCCGGGCGGAGGTGCACGAGGTGGCCCTCCGATTATTTGCGGACAAGGCAGCTTATCCGCAAAACATGACGCCTTCCTGGATATGGCGCGGTTGACAGCACAGGCTGCGGCGGTACAGTCTCCTCCATGTGCGCCCTCTCGGCGGACGGGACGAACACCCCGGACAAGCCATCTGATGTCGATTCCACGATTCCGGAAGCCGATTAGCGCTGGTCACCCGGCGGAGGGTTTCTCCGGTCCGGCCGTGCTGGCGGTTGTGGCGATTGCCGTCTTTCTTTCCGGTCCCGGACAGACCTACGGGGTATCGGTTTTCGTCGATCCACTTATCGAAGAAACCGGGTTCTCTCGCTCGATGGTCGCGTCGCTCTATTCAGGGGCGACGCTTGTCAGCGGTTTCGGCATTCTCCTCGTTGGCCGACTGATCGACCGTCGGGGCAATCGCGTCATCATGGCGTTTTCCACGGTCGCGTTCGCCGTCGGTTTGCTCACCGCCAGTGTCGTCACGACGCCCCTGGTGCTTTTCATCGGCTTCGCCATGCTGAGACTCTTTGGCTCGGCGTCCCTGACGCTATCGGGAAGAACGGTCATTCCAAACTGGTACATTCGCCGGCGCGGTTGGGCCTTCAGCATTGTCGGTGTTGCCGCGTCGCTCAGTCTTGCCCTGATTCCGCTTTTCGGCAGAGGGCTCATCGGGCTGTTCGACTGGCGAGTGGCCTGGCGAATTCAGGCGATTTTGCTCGTCGCCATACTTCTTCCGCTGATCCTGGTCATTGTTCGTGACCGTCCGGAGGACGTCGGGCAGTTTCCAGATGGCGGAAAGACCGAACCGCAGGGAACCCCTGAGCCGATCGAGTTCGAAAGCCGGCATGCCTGGACTCTCTCCGAAGCGATCCGTACCCGGTCGTTCTGGCTGCTGCTGTTCGCCGGCATCGTGCCATCGCTCGTCGTGACCGGATTGTCCTTCAATCAGGTTTCCATCTTCGCCGCTGCTGGTCTCCCTTCGTCCCTCGCCGCGACCACGTTCACGATCGAATCGGCGATCGCTCTGCCGACGACCCTCGCGTCTGGGTGGCTCACGGGGCGTATCCCTTCGCGCTACGTTCTTGCCGGTTCGCAAGGATTTCTGGCGCTGGCGCTCGTGATCCTGTTTTTCTCTGATTCCGTTGTCCTGGTCGTCTTGTTCGCGCTGGCGCGTGGGGCCTCTTCCGGTCTCTGGGCGGTTGCGGCCGATGTCCTCTGGCCGAATTATTTTGGAAGACGCAATCTCGGCTCGATCCGCAGCGCCACGTTTGCCGCGAGCGTGTTCGGCGCCTCCGCTGGTCCGTTGCCGTTCGGCATTGCCTACGACATGTTTGGATCGTACCGTGGCGCCATCGCAGTCATGCTTCTGCTGCCGATCGCCGGCTTTGCCGCCGTGCTCATGGCCAGAGCGCCCCAACCACCGTCAGAATCCTGACGGCACATTCCCGATCCGTCAGATCTTCGGCGTTTCATAGAGGGTCTTGCCATTGACCCGGATTTCGACATCCACCAGATACTTTCTGGCGCCGTCCAAATTGGGTTCGATGCCAATACCCGGTTCGTCGTTGAGCATTACCTGTCCATGCTCGTCGCGTTCGAGGTGGTTCGTCGTGATTTCGACTGCCAGTGACTTCAGCTCGGCCGGGTACTCGCAGATTTCATCGGTCGCCGAACCGGCAAAGGGGTGCAGCGAAGCCGCCAGCGCCAGGTGCGAGGTGAAGGTGTGATTCACGTAGGTCACGCCGCGGAGGCGGGCATACTGCGCGATGTCATAGGACGGCGTGATCCCGCCGATCCGTCCGGCATCGATCTGGACATAGCCAATGCCCGCGTGATCGATCATATGCTGAGCCATGTGCACGTTGTGCGATCCCTCGCCACCCGCGAGTTTTACCGGCGCCGCCTCCGAGGCGAGCGTGGCATAGGCGTCGAGTGCTCCGGACAGAAACGGCTCTTCGAGCCAGGTCGCGCCGAACTCCTTCAACGCTGCCAGCCGCGGACGTGCCTTTTCGATGTCGTCCTTCCAGACTGTGCCTGCATCGACCAGCAGGTACGCATCCGGTCCTATGCCTTCCCGCGCTGCGGCGATGTGCTCAGCATCGATCTCCGGCGTGCCGAGCCCATACGGACCCCAGCCAAACTTGGCGGCCCGGTAACCTTCCGCATTCGCGCGTTGCGCCTTGGCCAGGGTGTCGGCCGGGGTATCGCCGAACAGCACCGAGGCATATGGTGTGCGGGGATACTGCTTTTTGTAGCCCAGAAGGCGATAAACCGGTTCGCTTCGCATTCGCCCGAGCAGATCCCACATCGCGATGTCGATGCCGGAAAGCGTGTGATCGGTCTGCAAAAGGTCCATGCTGTTGGCGCGGACCAGGTCGCCGATCCGACGGATGTCTTCGACGCTGTCCAGCTTCTGCCCGAGGACCGAATCGCGCACGGGCTTGCAGGCGCTGTGAGACATCGGCGCCACCCAGCTGGCAATGCTCACCAGCGGCGAGGCCTCGCATTCACCCCAGCCGACCCATTCTCCGGCTTGC
>JBFWRO010000404.1:0-3631 GCA_050248865.1 Thermomicrobiales bacterium
CCGTCGCCTACGTCCTTCATTTCATCGTTTTCCTGGGGTTCGCATTTTCGTCCAGCGTCTGGATGCTCTACGTTTTCTATCTCGGCTACTTGTGGCTCTTCCTCTTTTACGTCGGAACGACGACGTACCTCCGCAAAATTGCCCACCGGGAGGACATCCCGGCATCGCTGGCAATGGGAGTGTCGCTGGCGCACCTCACCGCGGTGATCGTGCCGATTATTGGCGCTGCGCTCTGGAGCAGGCTCGGCTATCAATTTCCATTTCTGTTTGGAACAGTGTTCTGTCTTGCTTCGCTCTATCTCACTCAGAAAATCGACATCGAAAAGCAGCGAATCAGCGGCCACTCGTAGCCCGTCGACATCCATCACCTATCACCGATTGACGACTGCCAGAATCGCGCCGATCGGCAGGATTCCGGCATGAACCTTGCGTCTCGTGACGGCTGAAGTAGCGAAAGGAGTTGCACCCGTGCTTCAGCATCCACGATTTCAACGTCTGCTCGTCTTACTCGCCGGTGTCGCTGCCGGCCTGACCGGCTACCTGCTGATTCGGTTGCTCGGGGTCGATGTCGTGATCGATGGCGATGAGGAAATTGGCGCTGCCGACGTGGTGATCGCCTCATTGCTTGGGGGCCTTCTCGCCTGGCTGGTCTTTTTCCTCCTGTCCCGATTCGGTTACCAACGCCTGTGGCCGTTTGTGGGCAGCACGGCGTTGGCGATCTCCATGCTCGGGCCTTCGTACATGGCCGACGGAAGCTCGACCGTCGCTCTGATTTGCTTGCACTTTGCTGTAGCGATCGTTCTCATCTGGGGGTTTGCTCTGGTCAGCGCGAGCACCACGGATTGCGAAACAGCGCCCGCGGAACAGCGGCGACGCGCTGCCCTGCGATTCTCGCGGCACTCCTAGTTTGTCGGCCGTCGCCTTACGCTATGCAGGCGCCTCGTAACGGTAGATTCTGACGCCGTTTTCGTCGTAGACGAGGGTCAGCATGCCCTCATCGACGGCTTCGTCGAACTTGGCAAGCGCTGACGCCGGGTAATAGGCGCGCTCGAGTGGTCCAACATAGATGTACTCGACGTTGTAGCGATCCAGCAGCGGCCTGATGCTCTCGAAGGAACGCGTTTCGGCGAAGATCTGGGAAACGTCACTTTTCCGCCGGTCGACCAGAGACTGCATGCCCGGTCGCTGCTGGGTCTGATGCCAATCCCATCCGATGACCGTCGGCAGCCCGGTGTACACGCTAATGCGCGAACCCCAGCGATAGAGCGGAGTGACCGCTTCGAGAATCACCGGAGAACCGTCGACGTTTTCACGGAGCCAGGTGATCGCCGCCAGATCCTGATCGAGCTCCATTTGCGTCGGTTCGATGCCGTCCGGTCCGTCGGTGTACGTTGCGGTCTCCATATATGCCATTCCGTCCAGCGTGTTCGGAATCTCCGCAAAGCGATCGTCGAGACGGGCTGGAGTCGCGTACGCGGGATAGACCAACGATGCCCCCAGCAAGATGACGAAGATGATCAGCCATGGTCCGCGCACGAACCAGGACATGCCCCGACGAATACGATCGATGAAGAGGACCATGAACACCGCCGCGGCCAGGGCCAGCAGCACCCAGATCTGAAGGTAGAATTTGAAAACCGTGTTCATGCGCCCGATGTCTCCTTTGAGCGCATAGAACTCGACCCCCAGGCTGATCGCCAGCGCCACACCCGTCAGTCCGCACAGGAACAGCATCGCTGGCTCACGCTCACGATAGATCGCCTCGAGCGTGATCAGCACCACCATCGCGAACAGCATGACGGGAAGGGCATCGAGCCAGAGCGCAACAGCGCCAATCAGGATCATCACCAGGGCCAGCGCGCCAGACAACGTCCAGCGTATGTCGTAGTTCGATGTATCGAGCTGAACCGTCGTCGATTCGCCGCTTTTTCCGAATTGCAGACTCGACGGCAAACGCACCGTCATCCGTGGGGCGTCAGGGTTGCCCAGCAGGTCGGCGAGCACGTAGCTCCCGATCAGGAAAAGGAAGAGGCCATGGATCAGCAGATACTGATCTGGCGGCGATCGTTCGAGCCATGGGTCGAAACCGCTGTTTGGTGTCTGGTAATGGGCAAAGTAGGGGAGGAAGAGCAGCCGCCCGACCACCAGAACCGCTGCCATCGTCACCGTTGCCCGGCGTAGCGCCGCATACGAGACCTGCCAGCTCAGCTGTTTCGCTTGCATCGCAGCGGTCGCGGATCCGAGCATATCGAGGACGAAGATCGCCCCACCCGTGATCAGCAGATAGGTAGGATAGTCCCAGGTGTTCAGCGGGTACATGACTCCGGTGACAAACCCTGCCAGGACAATGACCACCGTCCTGTCGCGTATCGACTGCCAGGGCAGGGTATTCCACCACGCCTGCCAGCTTCTCCCGATCCCAAAGACCGGCCCATCCTCCTCGACGGGCGATGACTGTTGCAGGGGCCACATCGCCGCACAGAGGATGCCCAGACCGACCACGATCGCCCCAACCGAGAAAGGGATGGCCATCATGTGTGGATGCAGGTCGGCGAAGAGGAACGAGAAGTACGGGAACTCGTTGATCGTGCCGTCGATGATCCGTGTGGGCGTCCAGAACACATCCGTCGGCAACGAGCGGGGATCGGCGATCGCCCGCACCAGGCCCCGGGTGATGTCGCCAAAAGTCCCCAGGCCGAGAAGTCCGCGGGCGTTGCCCGGATCGTAGCCCCACTCTCCCGCGCCAAACCGGCGCGCCATATCCAGATTGCCCAAAACCCCAACGAAAAGGCTGCCCACCAGGCCGAGACCAAGCGGCCACCAGACAGACCGGAAACGAATTTGGCGGTTCAGCAACGTGAGAAGCGACGAGACCACGCTCCAGGCATTGATCGCGGTCAGGGCGAAGCAGGTTGCCACGGCGAGCTGGAACGCCGTTTCCGGGACAATGGCCGTCAGTCTGGTCACCGATCCGAATATCACCCATCCGAAGTAGTAATAGTTGATATACCCGCCGGCAAACCACGGATCGTAGGGAGGAAAATGCGTCGACTTCAGCACCGCATTGAAATAGGCCAGCTCCATCGGTTTTTCGCCGCCTCGGGCAGGGTGCCAGAGATCGGGATTCTGCCATCGCAGCCAGACGAAGACGAGAAACGCCGCCAGAAAGAGCACTTCCGTGATGAGAATCGGGCGCCACAATGCTTTCAGGTCGTGCCAGATCCGGTCCCAGTGCCCGCCTGTGGCGACCACCGAGATCGCCGCGATGCCCAGAACGCCATAGAGCACGGACAACTGTCCGAACGACATGATCTCGAAGCTGGCCAGCAGCCAGGCGATGAAGGCGGCTCCCAGAAGTCCAATCGTCTTGCTGACTGCATAACCCCGATCCGGCAGCCGATCGAGCGCCCTCCAGCAGAGGGGGATCGCGGCAAACGCCATGAGCTGCAGTGCGAGATACCAGAAAACGACGGGATAGCGATTCGAGAGCGAACCCGGATCGAAAATATCGCTCCAGGTTCCGCCTGCCTGCTGCGTCTCTCGCTCTCCTTCATCGAGCATCAACAGGTTGTAGCCGGCATTGACCGAGCGAATCTGCGCGATATCCTGGTTCAGAAACGTCGCCAGATGA
>JBFWRO010000405.1:0-3624 GCA_050248865.1 Thermomicrobiales bacterium
GTTGTTGTGGTTGGTGGGTCCTCGGTGAAGTGAAGTCATCGCCCTGGCGATACCGTGGCCGTAGCGGCCAGCGATTCGTTTTGCTGCCATCTCGCTCGGCGCTCCAATAATGAACGCACCCTGTTCCAGCCGGTCGATCAGCGCTGCCGGCCGTAACCACCTGGAGATTTCCGTCTTTTCGATCTGCGCGTCGCGTTCCATTTCCTCGAGGACGGCTGCCCACAACTGCACACTTGTCAGCCCGATCTCAGCGACGGGAAACCCTGGCACGCCCTGACGTGGCGATTTGACAGGCGCCACGTCACTCCGTGCCGCGCCCGCTTTCCCGGCCGCCACGATCTTCATCCCCACCGGCCGACGCATCGCCTCGCCGAGTTTCCGCACGATAAGGGGTCGGTATTCCGCGTCGATTCGTCGCGCCTGAGCCTCGGTCGGCACTTCGACGATTACCTCGTCCCCGGAAAATCCGGTGATTGCGCTCTCCGCGAACAACTCCTGGAGGCGCGAACCGTCGAGAACCAGACTCAGCAACTCGATGACGTACGCCCAGGTACTGCCGCTATCCCGGCCATGCGGAAGCATCACGGCTCGATTCGGACCCAGCACGACCTTTCCGCCATCAGCGATCGGCATCGATCCTGGTGCGCCCTCGCGTTCCCACCTGCTCAGGATCTCCCGCACGCGGCGCGGCGCGACGTAGGTGCTGCCAGCGTCGACGGCATCGAAGATCGCCGCTCCCACCCACTTCCATCCGCTGTTCAGATGAGGCGCGCCGCAGGATCGAGCCGCCGGTTCGAACCGTTCAGCCAGATCCTGCAGTAATTTCCGCTCGGCGATGGTCGCCTCCCGGTGATTTGCCTCGAAGAAGGCACGCAACGCGGCATCCTGTGCCGCGCGGTCAACTGGCGCTTCCTGACCGCCCGGTCCGAAGCTCGACTGCTGCGTTGCCGCAACCGACAGCACCACATCGTCCGCTTTCTGTGATTCGTCTTTACCAGTTGTCGTAGTTGTTATTTCTTGGTGATACGTTGTGTTGGTTGGAGCAACATCGGTCGGCCCACCATCGTTGGACGCAGCAACAGAGGTCCGCGGTTTCCTCGCCGAACCTCTGTTGCTCCGTTCAACATCGATCTCCGAACCATTGTTGCTCTGTTCAACAGAGGTTTGCGCGACGGTCGATGTGCCGACAGATTCACTGTCATTACCTGTGACAGACGGTGTCTCCGTGTCAATGATCTGCAGACCGGTCCCGCCTTTCCGCGATTTGTGCCCCGCTCGTGTTCGGGCCGAGGCCCGGGCTTCTTCCTGGGCAGTTCTGGCCGCCAGCAGTTCCCATGAAGGGGTCGTGGCCAGTTCCTCCAGAATCGCGGTCCAGACGTTATGTGCGTCGATGGGTTTGAACTTCGGCGAGAAGATGTGGCGGATGTATCGGTACACCGACTTGTCGCGGGCCGCCAGCTGCACGACTCGATCGACGGCTGGCGCCGTCAGTGAAAAACCGTCGTCGCGATCTTTCACGCGGTAGAGATTGTGCGGCACCCGCCATCGCCGCCCGCTTTCGTCGACCCGCAGCACCATTTCCTTGCGGATCTCGATCAAATCCAACGCCACCAGTATTTTGTTGATCGTAATGAGCTCTGAACGGTCTTCGCCGTAGAAATCCGCTTCGCTTTGTTGGGAGGGGAAGGCGTAGCCGCGATGAGGCGACTCCTCCCGACGGTCGGTCCACACCGTGTACGAGTTGAGGAGTCCCACGCCCTTCAATCCGACAAGTGGAGCGAATTGAGTGACGATTGCATTCCAGTGCCAGAACCAGCCACGTTTGCGAGTGTCATCCCCTGAGCGTGTCTGCTCCGCCCCTGCCTCGATCCCTTCCACGGGACGGACAGGCTCGCGCTCCCCTTCCGGCTCGACTGCCGTTCCGGGGATGCGAGGCAGCGGCTGGGCGGAGTCCGCGCTCATCAGCGAGCGACTCCAGCCGGCAGGTAGCCTCTATGGACTTGACACACCTGTGACAGCGTGTCTAGAATCACACCAGTGCCTGGGTACACAAAACCCTCCCTGCTTCAGGGATCGAGGCGACAACCACAACCGAATGCGAGCGATCTGTTTGGCGACGGTCCGTCCGCTTTCGGTAACAAAGAACGACACTCAGCCGTTCAGGCAATAGAACCCTTCGAAAAGTCCGGCGTTGGCGCGCCGGTCTTTTTCGTTTTCTGAGCAACCGACGTTGGCGCGTCGAGCTCGATTTGGGTTCCGGGCTTCAGGCATGGCATCACCTCCTTTCATGACGGATCAGAGCCTTCTGGCTCGCTTGGCGGGGAGCCCCGTGACACCCCGGCAAAACGATCAAGTTTCTCAGTAAACGCCGAACGCGGCGTGGCCGCGCCGCTGGCAGGTTGCCCGTCCGGCAGAGTGCCTCGAACAGTGATTTGGGCCAGCCGGAGAAGCTCGCCGGGATTCCCGCCGCTCCTCCGCACCAGTTCGATCCGCTCGGCCGGGCTGAAGACCCTGTCGGGGTCGCAACCGGCCGTGATCAGCCGGTGCTCGAGCAGCGCCGAGCCGTCGATGTCGTTCAGCGGATTGAGGGCGTAATGCAACGACACCCGGCCGGCCAGGTTGCGCTTTCGGTTGATCTTGTCGACCAGATCCGGCTCACCCAGCAGCACGGCGCTGAGCGGCAGGCGTCCGGACGCGTTCGACATCAGCGTGCGCACGATCTCCAGCTGCGAGCTGGGACGCAGGTGCGCGTCGTCGATGACGAATGCCGCGATCCGCCCTTCCTGACCAAGCTCCGAGGTCCACGCCAGCAGCTCGGTCGTCAGTTCCAGCCCGGTTCGTCCCTGCGGCGTGAGACCGGCCGCGGCGATCAGCGACTTCAGGAGCCTGACATCGGTCCGGGTCTCGGACGGCGGCCCCGCCACCACCGGCGCCACCTGCAGCGGCATCGACCTGGAGGCCACGTCGACGAGTAGCGACTTGCCCGTCCCAGCATCGCCGGAGATGACGATGAGCGCACCGGGCGTCGTCAATAGCTGCAACCGGCCCAGCGCATCGCGGTGTCCCAGCGACGGGTAGAACCAGCGATGGCCATCGCCCGGCTCGGGGGCAAATGCCCGGCGCGCGGTTTCGCTCAGGTCCTCTTCGACTGGAAGGGATGCCCTGGGGAAGGTCACCGGCCGATCTGCTCCCGGATCTCCCGCAAGCCGATTCCCCGCTGGCGGGCCTCGATGATCTGCCGCAGGAGCGCGACTTCCTGCTGATCGAACAACAAATAGCCACTCTCGGTTCGGGCCACGGGCCGCACCAGCGCTTCGCGGATGTAGAAATCGAGATGGGTGCGTGAGAGCCCCGTCGCCGCGCGCACATCGCTGGTCATGAACAACCGCAGCGGAGCGTCAACGGTGGCGGACGTCGGCATCGGAGCAGAAGATCCGGCCGCCCAATTGGGTGTGCCAGCCGGAAACGGAGATGGGTGTTCGGCCATCTGTGGAGCGACTCCCTTCCTGCGGGTTCGAAGGAATTGCGGTCCGCGAACGGCTGCGCGCAGGGAAGTCGCTGGCCGTACTCTGCAACTGCATAGCAGAAGAGTACTTGCCAATCTGACACGTGTAAACTGTACGT
>JBFWRO010000406.1:0-3600 GCA_050248865.1 Thermomicrobiales bacterium
GATTTACATTTCATTCAAGCTGGTTCGTCCGATGGCCCATGAAGCGCACGTGACCGAGGCATCGTCGCTGCGTGAGGCGATCAAGACGATCATTCTGGCCGATGTGGTGATGAGCCTGGACAACATTCTGGCGGTGGGTGGAGCCGCTCACGGTGATCTGTGGCTGTTGCTTTTCGGTCTGGCGCTGTCGATTCCGATCCTGCTGTTCGGCAGCTCGATCGTTGCCAGGTTGATGGGTCGATTGCCGGTTCTTGTGTATGTTGGCGCGGGCATTCTGGTGCTGACGTCGACGCGGATGTTCTTTCATGACGAGATCATCCACGACTTTTACGCCGCGCCGACGATTGTGGTGGCGCTCATCGCGGCTGCGCTGGCGACCGTGGTCTGCCTGTATGGCTGGCGACTGCAGCGCAGGCAGCTCGCAGTGGCCGGATTTGGCCATGGTGAAATCGCTCCATCGTAATGCAATCCAGACCATAGAACCAAAGATCGAAACCCTGCGTATATATCGTCGAGAGCATCAGTACATACTGATCTCTCTCCCAAGCCCAGTGGAGCGCCGCACACGCTCCACCCTCCCCTTCCCGCATTGACCCGGCCTCTGGCCGGGTCAATGTTTTTCATAAGATGCAAACCTCCGGAATTGGTCCTCGCAGGCATCCCAAAACACTCCCCGGGCGTGGTAGAGTGACAGACCTAAGGTTTGGGGCCCCGCAGCCGCTTTGCCAGGCAAAGTGGTAACCAAAGGTCTGACTCCCGTGCAACTTCAGGCCAAACAGTTGTGGCAAGCCGTGCTGGGCGACATGCAGGTGCGGCTAAGCAAAAACGCATTTGAAAACTGGTTGCGACCGACCTCGCTGGTGGCGTTTTCGGACGATGTGGCGACCATATCGGCGCCGAACACGTTCGGCGCCACGACGCTCGAGTCGCGCTATGCAGAGGAAATCCGGCGGGTGCTTTCGGAGATCGTGGGGAGGCCGGTGTCGGTGCAGTTTACTGTCGGCGGCGGTACGGCTGGTGATGAGCGGACCGTGGTGACGACCGATGAGAAACCGGCGCGCGCTGCAGCAAACGGAGCACCAACGATGAACCGGAAGCGGATCGATACGTCGATGGGCCGGCAGGCAACAGCCACGCGGTTGTCGCAGCAGCTAGAGCTTTCCTCCAATCCCTTCCCGGGATTGAACAGCCGTTATGTCTATGAGACGTATGTCGTGGGGAAGTCGAACATGTTTGCCCATGCTGCTTCCCTGGCGGTGGCTGAGCACCCCGGCGAGCAGTACAACCCGTTTTACATCTATGGCGGCGTAGGACTGGGCAAAACGCACCTGTTGCATGCCATTGGGCACCGGGCGCTGGAGCACCGGCCCGATCTTCGGATTTGTTATGTCTCATCGGAGAAGTTCACCAACGATCTGATCGATTCACTGCGGGCACAGCGCATGGAGGATTTCCGGGCGTGGTATCGCACGATCGATCTGCTGATGATCGACGACATCCAGTTCATCGGCGGGAAGGACAGCACGCAGGAAGAATTTTTCCATACGTTCAATACGTTGCATCAGAGTGGCCGTCAGGTCGTGATTTCGAGCGACAGGCCGCCGCATGCGATTGCTGGTTTGGAAGACCGGTTGCGATCGCGATTTGAAGGTGGATTGACCGCCGATGTGCAACCGCCTGATTTCGAGATGCGCATGGCGATTTTGCGGACCAAGGCCGAGGAGCTGGGCGCTCGCGTACCGGATGATGCCATCGAATATATCGCCCAGCGAGACAAGACGAATACGCGAGAGCTGGAAGGCGCACTGAACCGGGTGATCGCCTACTCGCGAGTCGGGAACCGGTCGATTTCTCTGCAACTGGCAATCGAGGCGCTCTCCAGCGGGAAATCAGGAGCGCGGCGGGATGATCTGACTCCGGACGAGGTTATCCGGTCGGTCGCGGCGTACTTCCAGGTCGAGATCAGCGCCATGAGCGGCAGAAACCGATCGCGCGAGATCGTGATGCCGCGGCAAATCGCGATGTACATGATGCGCGAAGGGACGAACGCCTCGCTGGCGGATATTGGCCGCGCGCTGGGCGGTCGCGATCACACCACCGTCATGCACGGGATCGAAAAGATCGAGGCGCAGCTGGTTGAAGATGCGGCGTTACGATCGCAGCTGATTGCCATTCGCGAGGCGATGCAGACCCCCCGTTAGCCGGTCAGTGATCGTGCCAGAGGCCCGATGGCATCTCCGATGAGCGAATTCTCCGGACTGGGAGTTTGGCATGAACGAGCGTGATGGCGAAGCAACACCTCCAGCGGGACCACGGTGGATGACCATTCGCGATGCCTGTGCATTTTTGGGAGTCGATCAGTCGACGTTGCGGCGCTGGACCGATGAAGGCCGCGTGCCGGCGTTTCTGACACCCGGAGGGCACCGCCGGTATCTGGAGGAGGATCTTCGCTTGCTGGTGGCTGGCGACGCGAAGAAACCACAGAAGTCGCGGGTGAACCGGCAGCGACTGACCGACCGGTCGTTGTCCGCCTATGAAGATGACTATCTGAATGAGGCTCGCAGCCGGCAGTGGTATCAGTCGTTTGGCTCAGAGATGCAGGAAGAGCACCGCAGGCTGGGGCGGCGGCTGGTCGATCTGGCTATTCGCTACGCGTCGACGACGGGACATCAGCGGGAGCGAGCCCAGTTCCTGGCGGAGGGCCGGGAAATCGGCGATTTCTATGGCCGCTCGGGTGGACAGGCTGGTCTGGGGCCGGGTGAAGCGACGGAGGCGTTTCTGTACTTTCGGTACCCGACGGTACGGGCGGTGCTGGGGGTGATCGAGGAGGAGAACTTGCCTGCGAGGCGAGCGGCTCGCCTGTTCATTGGCATCGATGATTTCATCGATCAGGTGCTTCTGGCGATGATGAGGGCGTACGAAACGGACCGGCGGAAGGGCAATGGGAGCGAAATCCCGGTTTCCGATGGCCGCTGACGGCGGTCATGGCAGGTCCGAACGGACCCAATGCCCTATCCATTCAGCACACCACTTGACTGAGTGGCAAGCGTAGGATGGAGAGGACGCAGCGAGCGGCTTCCCCCTTCCCTCGCCGATCGTTGCGATAGACCCCCGCGGAGCCCCCTGCTGCAACAGGGGGCTCGGCATTTCCGACGGCATTCGCAAGCGCAGAACCTATATCGCAGATCGTAGGCCGCGGATCGCAGGGCGTAGGTCGCTGGCTGCGGGCCCCGGGGTGATCGTGGTAGCCGTTTGCGGGTGATGTGGGCTTGGATGACTGAGCATACCGGGGCTTCCAGGATGGGCTTCGCCGGGCGAGCGGTTTCGGAGTTTCACTGAGCGCAGGTGCTACGAGGCCTGGCGGACCGCTGGGCATACGCTCTCATCGAGGAGCAGTCATTCGGCAACAGCCCTAGTCGGGGAGCATCCATTCAGACTTGACGAGGGCGCTACGCCGGGAGCGGGCGCGACGCAAGCGCCAGGCCATGGTCAGCGGACCGAAGGCGAGCACAATGGCAGCCAGCAGCCAGGTCCAGAAGGCAACACCAAGGAAGAGACCAGCTAACGGGGAATGATCCCACAGCAGCACCACGACGATGA
>JBFWRO010000407.1:0-3617 GCA_050248865.1 Thermomicrobiales bacterium
GAGTCCGACCGGAGCGCTGATCAAGGGCAAGGCCGGCGCGGGAATGCTGGCGCTCAAGTCCGGAGCTCCTGTGCTTCCGGTCGCCCTGACTGGTTCTGAGCGGCTACCCTTCAATGGCAGCAAGGGCAGGGCTCAGAAAAGCTCGAGACGCAGCGACAAACGACAACGCCGTGTTCGCATCGTCTATGGTGAGCCGTTCATTGTTCCGCGCATTTTCAACGGCGAAAAAATCGGCGCCGACGAGGCAACCGAGATCATCATGTTGGAGATCGCCAGGCTTCTGCCCGAAGAGTACCGCGGCGTTTACGCTGATCTCCTGCGAAAGCAAACGGTCCGCAAAATCGTGCCCTACGTGTTTTCAGAATCAAGCTCCACATCGGCATCGCCGTCGACTTCATCGTCTGAGAGGCCATAGCGGCGCGACAGCGCGGTTCGACGCGGCGGAGCGGGTTCATCGAGCTCATGCTCTTCTCCCCAGGTCAGCTCCCATTGAGCGATCGTCACCGTGTCCCCGGCCTGAATCCCGCGCTTCTCCAGTTCTGGACTAATTCCACTAGCTACCAGAACCCGCTGAAAGCGCGTTACGGCGTCGGGCTGATCGAAGTTCGTCATGCGCGTCAGGCGCTCGATGGATACGCCTTTGACCTCCCACGCGTGATCGGACACTTGTTCGATGCTCCAGGCTCTTTCGTCGGCATCCCCGAGCGTATAGAGCCGGTGCTCCTGTGGCTTGGGTCCCGGGGCGGGCTCAGCGGCGCGCATTTCTTCGAGTTTGGCGCCGACGGCTTCGAGCAGGCGCTGGACGCCTTCGCCCGTTGCGCCGGAAATCTCGAAGACCTCGTATCCGCGTGAGGTCAGGTTGGATTTCAGCGCTTCGACATTCTCTCTGGCTTCGGTGAGGTCGATCTTATTCAGCGCGACGACCATCGGGCGAGCGCCAAGCTCTTCATCGTAGGCGGACAGTTCGGCATTGATCAGGTCGAAATCGGCAAATGGGTTTCGCTCCTCCAGGCCACCCGAGGCATCGAGCACATGGATGAGCAAGCGAGTTCGCGAAACGTGTCGCAGAAACTCGTGTCCCAAACCGGAACCTTCGGCCGCTCCTTCGATCAACCCTGGTACATCAGCCATGACGTAGGCCTGACCGGCACGGCCGCCAATCTGGACAACACCCAGGTTGGGCTCGAGAGTCGTGAAGGGATAGTCCGCAATCTTCGGCTGTGCTCGTGTCGCCGCCGCCAGGAGGGTCGACTTCCCCGCATTCGGCAGGCCGACCAATCCCACATCGGCAATCAATCTGAGTTCGAGTCGAAGGTGCCGCTCTTCCCCCGGCTCACCGAGCTCGGCGATGCGAGGCGCCTGGCGAGTCGAGGTTTTGAAACGGCTATTGCCAAGACCTCCCCTGCCGCCTCGGGCTATCAGCACCTCCTCGCCCGGTTCTGTCAAGTCAGCAACGAGCAAACCGCTATCCTCGTCCCAGACCATGGTTCCGGGCGGAACTCTGATGATCAAAGGCTTGGCTGACCTGCCATGCTTCTGCCGAGATGCGCCCGGATTGCCACTCCGGGCGATGAACTTCTGGTTGTACTGGAACTCGATCAAACTGGTGATGTTGTCCGCAACATGGAGCTTGACGTCACCACCTCGTCCGCCGTCGCCACCATCGGGACCGCCTCGAGGAACGTATTTCTCCCGGCGAAACGACAACGCGCCGTTTCCGCCGGATCCGGCACGAACATAGATTTTGGCACGGTCAATGAGCACAGTGTTTTGTTCGATCGTTGAAGTCAGGAAGGTCACGGGCGCCAGTGGTACGTGGCGCCCATGCAGATGATACAGCGTGTTCAGTCATTCAGCGGCGGAAAGCGAGACGTGGTCGACCTCTTTCGACGTCAATCGTCAAGAAAGTCCTTCAGTCGCTTGGCCCGGCTCGGATGCCTCAGCTTGCGCAGAGCCTTGGCCTCGATCTGTCTGATGCGCTCACGTGTCACGTCGAACTCCTTGCCAACCTCCTCCAGGGTCCTGGCCCGTTCGTCGTTCAGCCCAAATCGCATTTTGATCACCTCACGCTCCCGCGTGGGCAGCTCATTGAGCACCGCCTCGATCTGAAGTCGCCGGTCCTGAATGCTGGCCACGTCAGACGGAGCAAGAGCTTTCTGATCCTCGATGAAGTCGCCAAGATTGCTGTCGTCTTCTTCGCCAATAGGCGTTTCCAACGACAGGGGCTCCTGCGAGATCTTGAGAACCTCGCGGACCCGTTCTGGGGGCATTTCAAGTGCCGCGCCGATTTCTTCCGATGACGGTTCGCGTCCGAGCTCCTGCTGAAGCTGGCGGCTTTTGCGAATGACCCGGTTGATCGTCTCGACCATATGGACCGGGATTCTGATCGTGCGCGCCTGATCGGCGATCGCCCGCGTTATTGCTTGCCGAATCCACCAGGTGGCATAGGTGCTGAACTTGAAACCCTTGTGGTAGTCAAACTTTTCCACGGCACGCATAAGACCGAGATTTCCCTCCTGGAACAAATCCAGGATGTTCATGTTCCGGCTGACGTGCTTTTTCGCCACGGAGACGACGAGGCGCAGATTTGCCTGAATGAGCGCGGATTTCGCGCGATCCGCCTGGGCAATTGTCTCGTCCCAGCGCCGTTGCAGACGATCGAGGCGTTCCCTGATGACCATGTCGACAATCTCATCCGCTGGCCAGAGATCGCCATCCCTGCAGAGTGATTGCAAGCTGGGTGGTAAGAGATCCCACTCGACAAATCGGTCACGGAGCGACTCTTCCAGCTCTTCGACGGTCAATTCGAACTGGTCGCAAACGCCAGCAACGGCATCTGCGTCATGTTGACTGAGGGGAAGCATCTGACTGAGCAGCACATCCTTGTCGGGCAACGGTTTGTCGCCGTGAACGGCGGCAAACACCGCCAGAGGATGAACCCAGCCCTGTTTGAAAGAATGATAGATCGCTCTCGCCAGAACATCTGGCGCCGGGGGATTGCCGAAGTCGTCGGCGAGCTGTGCCATGCGTCTCGACAGATAGGTTCCGCGTTCCATCGCGGCGGCCAGCTCGACTTCGCGTGGACCATCCAGAAGTTTGACCTGGCCAATTTCCCGAAGATACATGCGAACCGAATCGTCGAGACTGATATTACCGATATCGAAGTTGACGTTATCGAACTCGATCGCCGAGGTGTCGTCGCTATCATCAGCCTCAAGAGCAAGTTCGGCTTCCTGAAGGGCAGAGGCGTCAGGCTCCTGGACATGGGCAAAGGCTTCCAGCGCCACGCCGCTGGCAATCACAGCCTCTCCGACACTGATAATGGCCTCGACGACCGCGCTGTCCTCGTCGGCATCGCCGAGGTCCAGCAGGAGATCTCCAATGGAATAATCCCCGTCATGATCAGCGGCCTCTTCCATCATGTCGTCTGCTGCTTCGGATTCAGCAGCAAGAGTGCCGTCATCTGGTTCAAGGGATTTCGAGTTCGCGCCGGTTGAATAGTCGTCGAGCGCTCCGCCCTCGTCCGAAAGAACGTCTTTTCTGGACTGTGTCATGAACTGGTGCTCCGCTACGATAGGGTCCTGGTTGATCGAGTGCGAAACAAGCGTGAGCAATGT
>JBFWRO010000408.1:0-3609 GCA_050248865.1 Thermomicrobiales bacterium
CATTTGAAGTGGTTGCCTCTGTTCGGCGGGTATACGCCGGGCTCCTTCCCTGGTTGGAATCTCGCATTTGCCGAGGATGTCCTGCGCCACTCGATCCTGCCGGCGTTAGCCATCGTTCTGTCGTCGATGGGTTTCTGGGCACTCGGCATGCGTGGAATGATGGTGACGGCGGAAGGCGAGGACTACATGGTCTTTGCCGAGGCCTCTGGTCTCAAAAACCGTACCCTTTTCTTCAGCTATGCGATGAGGAACGCAATGCTGCCGCAAACGACCGCGCTGGGTCTTTCGCTAGGACAACTGTTGACCGGGGCGCTATTGGTCGAAGTAATTTTCAGTTATCCGGGCATCGGCGGTTTGCTCTATTTCTCGATACGCAATTTCGATTATTTCGTGATTCAAGGTGTGATTTTGCTGGTCGTTTTGAGCATGGCGTTCGCCACACTCATTCTCGATCTGATTTACCCGATTCTCGACCCACGCATTCGCTATCAGCAGTCGTAAGGAGCATGGATTGACTGCTACCCTGCAATCGGTAATTCGCTACCTTCAACGGAATCGGAGCATGGCGCTCGGATTGTTCCTGCTGGCAGCGATTGCAGCGTTTGTGATTGTCGGTCGGCTGCTCTGGGACGTCGACCAGGCTAATCCACTTTCAGCTCCTCCGAATCTCAAACCGTCGACTGATCACCCCCTGGGGACGGACCGACAAGCGCGCGATCTGCTGGCAGTCATGCTGGTGGGGACGCCGAAAACGCTCTACATTGGATTTATGGCCGGACTGATCGGCGTTGTGATCGGGACGATCCTGGCCCTGGTCTCGTCTTACTACGGCGGCTGGGTCGATGGCATCATCAAGACCGTGATCGACATTGGTCTGACTATTCCGCCTTTGCTTGTGCTCATTCTTGCAGCCGTATCATTGAAAGCCTCGTTATCGGTCACACAAATGATGTTGGTAGTTGCATCCCTCTCATGGCTCTACCCAGCAAGGACGATCCGCTCACAAGCGCTTTCGATCCGCGAACGATCCTACATCCAGGTTGCCCGCCTGTCTGGTTCGTCATCGCCCCAGATCATTTTCCGCGAGGTCATGCCGAATCTTCTGCCCTATCTGGCCGCTTCGTTCGTTGGTGCAGTGGCAGGAGGCATCCTGGCGTCGATCGGTCTCGAAGTGCTCGGTCTCAGTTCACTCGAGTCGAATACGCTGGGCGTCACGATCTACTGGGCCAATTACTACGCGGCGATGTTGCACGGACTCTGGTGGTGGTTCTTGCCACCAGTGATCATCATCGTATTGCTGTTTGTCGCGCTCTTCGGCATTACGACCGGACTTGACGAGCTTGCCAACCCTCGCACTCGTCGCGTGGCCTGATTTCCAGAATATCGAAAGGACTGGCAGTGAAAATCACCAGCGTTCGCACCGCCGTGCTGAACGGCAACTTCCCGTGGGTGCTGGTCCGGATCGAAACCGACGAGGGAGTCACCGGACTCGGCGAGGCGTACTGGGGCGCCGGCGTTGCCGAACTCGCGCACAAGGCCGCGCCGCTGATCGTCGGCGAAAATCCGCTCAACGTGAGCAAGATCGTCGAAGTGCTGATCCGCTGCATGTCGGGCGAGGGCTCGGCCGGCGGCGCCACGGTCACCGCCATCAGTGGCATCGAGATCGCCCTCTGGGACCTTGTCGGCCGGGCACTGAACACACCGATCTCCACCCTCTTCGGCGGACGTTTCCGCGAGCACATTCGCGTGTACGCCGACTGCCATGCGGGCGCCACTCCCGACCCCGCCGACTATGCGGCCATGGCCAGACAGGTCGTCGCCGACGGCTTCACGGCGCTGAAGTTCGACCTCGATACGCCAAACCCCTACACCGGCGACATTTCGGATGACCCCCATCCCCGTCGCCGCTGGTTCGAGCCATTCAACCGCACGATCAGCAACGCCGAACGGGCCTGGATGGTCGATGTCGTCGCGGCTTGCCGGGAAGCGGTCGGCCCGGACATCATGCTGGGTATGGATGCGCACTGGAAGTTCAGCGTCAATGACGCGATCCGACTCGCCCAGGATCTGGAGCCGTTCAATTTGCTCTGGCTGGAAGACCCCATTCCGCCCGAGAACATCGAAGCGCAGCGGCATGTCACTCACAGTACCCGTACCCCGATCTGTACGGGGGAGAATCTTTATCGCAAGCACGGCTTCCGGGACCTGATCGAAAAGCAGGCGGCCCGCATCATTGCCCCGGATATTCCCAAAATGGGCGGTCTCGCCGAGGCGAAAAAGGTTGCCGATCACGCAGATCTTTACTATATTCCTGTAGCTCCTCACAACGTCGCCAGCCCAATCGGCACCGTCGCCTCAGCCCACGTTTGCGCGGCGATGAACAACTTCCTGGTGATCGAGTTCCATGCCAAGGACGTCGAGTGGTGGGACGACCTCGTCGATGGCGGGGCAGTCATTCAGGAAGGCTTTATCCGTCTCACCGACGCCCCGGGCCATGGTCTGACGTTGAACGAAGATGTCGCCCGCAAAAACCTCAAGGAAGGCAGCAGCTACTTCGGCAAGTACCCCTATCCCGACTAGCCTGCGTAAGCAATGGTTCCCCGGCACGTTTCATGCGAGAAATGTTCTCGATAGTGGTTTGCGTCTGAGAAGAATGGCGAGGAGCCGAATCTCTCAGGGGTCGCACAAATATGGATCAGCATGACAGGAAGCTCAGCCACAATGCCAGGCTTGCGATAGCGTTGGTACTCAACATGATCGTGATGTTCCTGCACCAATAGGCCGACGCAGCTTCTGTCGCTTGTGCCCGATCGGGGCGTTTTCGGCATGGAAAATGCTTACAAGTCTTGCAAGCACATGCAGATGCCGAGCATGAAAAAGGATTTTGCCAGTGTCGACAACGCACAATGACGGGACCCAGGGCCGAAGCGATCGATCGCGTGACGTGAGGATGTACCTACGATTTGCGGCGATGATCCTCACGGGCATGGTTGTCATGTACTGGGTAATGTTCGTCGGGTCGTGGGAGTGGAGCCACATCCGATTCAGCCAGAGCCGCATCTTTATGGCGCTCACCATGGGTGGCGCCATGGGACTGGTGATGCTGGCCTGGATGCTGAACATGTACAAGAACATGAAGGCTAATCTGATTGTGATTGCGGTTAGCCTGGTGCTGCTCGTCGGCGGGGCGTTTTTGGATCGCAGCCAGACGACGGTAGACGACATCGCGTTCATGCGGGGGATGATCCCGCACCACTCCCTGGCCATCACCCGCTCGGAGCGCGCCAACATCGACGATGTGCGAGTGTGTGAACTTTCGGTGGAGATCAGCGAGGCGCAGCGCCGGGAAATCTCCGAGATGGACTGGCTGATCGAAGACATTCAGGAGAATGGGGTCGCCGGCACCGTCGAAGAGGCCAAGGCCCGTCCCGTGCCGGACTTCAGCGAGTCGGCGGAGCGCCAGTGTCCCTCACGCTGACACACACAACGGATGGACACCCGCATCATGGGGGAGCTGCTGCGGCGACGAGTGACATCTTCAGGTGAAATGCGTTGGCCGTTCTGAAGAAAATGTGATCTCGTTCGTTGCTGCATAAATTTCTATCAATT
>JBFWRO010000409.1:0-3599 GCA_050248865.1 Thermomicrobiales bacterium
CTCCTCGGAATCGAGCGAGGCGTCGTAGCCGTCACCAAGTCGGACCTGGCCGATGAGGAGCTGATTGGTTACGTGATCGAGGAAATCGGCGAGCTGTTGGCCGGCTCCACACTCGCCAAAGCCCCGGTCATTCCAGTCTCTTCCTCCTCCCGCTATGGGCTTGACAGGCTCGTTCGCGCAATCGACGAAATCGCCGGAAGTGAGGGATCTGCGCGATTCAGCGGCGCGCCTCGCTTGCCTGTGGACCGGGTTTTCTCCAAATCCGGTCACGGCACGGTCGTCACCGGTACGCTGATCGGCAACGGGGTGTTCCGGATTGGCGACGAACTGGTCATCATGCCCGAAGAGAGAGCTGGCCGGATTCGCGGCTTGCAGTCTCACGGAAAGTCTCTGCGAGAAGCGGGACCGGGCATGCGTGTCGCCGTGAACCTGACCGGCGTCGATGTCCAGGGCGTCAGGCGTGGTTCGGTTCTGACGATATCTGGCGGCGTCGACGCCACTCACCGCATCGATGCTCACATTCAGCTCTTGCCTGATGCGCCGGCGCAGGTGAAGCAGAACGCGCGGGTCGATCTTTTTACCGGGGCTAGTGAGGTGCAAGCGCGAGTGACTTTGCTCGAAAGTGATGCTCTGGAACCCGGGAAGTCGCAATTCGTTCAACTTCGGCTTGCCAATGCGATCGCGGTTACGGCGGGAGACCGCTTGATTGTTCGGCAGGCGTCTCCCAGCAGGACGATTGGGGGCGGCGCAGTCATAGATTCCCGGCCGGTGCGTCATCGTCGCTTCGATCAAAAAACGCTAGATGCACTTCGATTGCGAGCCGCGGGGAATCCTCGGGAACTTGCGCTTTCCGCGCTCACCTCGTCTCCGCTCCCGGAATCTGCACTCATCGCGCAGGTAGACGCAATTGCTGGCGAGGGAACGACAAGATCGGCGATCGACAGTTTGCTTGCCAGTGGGGAGATCGAGCGCATCGACGCCGAGAGCACGGGACCCGGGACTTTGCTCTTCGAATGCGCTGCGTTGCGCGATCTCGAAAGCCGGCTGCTGGCGCGCCTCGACGCTTTCCATCGACAGTTTCCCCTTCGAGCGGGCATGCCCCTCGAAGAACTGCGCACGGCGCTCGCGATCAAGAGCCGGGCCTTCGAGGCTCTGATCGTTCGCCTGGCAAGGAACGAGGTGATCGCCTTGGCGGGGCCAGTCGCGCGACTGGAAGGGTTTGCGGTAGGACTTGATTCAGAAGCTCAGTCGCGTGCTGAGGCATTCCTTGCCGCGCTTCGCGAATCGCCAACTGAGCCCCCTTCGCCGGCGGCGTATGGTGTCGACAAGGAGTTGCTGGAAGCGCTCGATCATCTCGGCCATGTCGTTCGCGTTTCCGACTCGATCGTGTACGACACGGCTTCGCATGAGGCACTGGTTGATCAAGCGCGCGATTTCCTGCTGGAACATGGTCAGATGTCGATGGCGGAGTTCCGCGACCTGGTGGGAACCACGAGAAAATATGCCCAGGCGCTCCTCGAGGACTTCGATCGGCGCCGCCTCACCCGCCGAGTCGGCGATGTCAGGCATCTTGGCCCGGCGGCACGGTCGGTCGAGCAGAAACGGACGGAGACGATCAAATGAGTCAACCCGCGGACCGGCATCTTTTCCTTTCGCCGCACTATGACGACACCTCCCTCTCCTGCGGCGGTACGGTCGCTCTGCTGACATCGCGTGGCCACCGACCGGAGATAGCTCTGATGTTTGGTGATTCTCCGGACCCCGAAGCTTCGCTTACGCCGTTTGCTCGGTATCTTCATCGAGAATGGGGAATGGAGGCCGGTCAGGTGATCGATGGCCGGCGGGCCGAAGAGGCTGCTGCGGCTGCGCGAATTGGCGCCAGCGATGTGTATTTGCCGTTTCGTGACGCGATCTATCGCAGTTCCGCCTACGATTCGAACGACGCGATCTTCGGACAGCCAGTTGCTCTCGACGCGAATCTGCCGGCGACCATCGTTGATTCGCTCGAGCGTACATTCGATCTTCCGCATAACGCGTTCATCTATGCGCCGCTGGCAATCGGCGAACATGTCGACCATCAAATCGGCTTTTTGACCGGAATGCTGCTTCACAACGCCGGTTATACGGTTCGGTTCTATGAGGATCTTCCCTATGCGCTCAGCCGTGAAAAGTTCGAGAGGCGCATGGACGCCATCGGCGGAACCGTCGAAACGGCCGAATCAGTTGCGATCGGAGAAGTTTGGGAAACGAAGATCGATGCAATCATGGCATTCCCTTCGCAGCTAAAAGTGATCTTCGAGAGTTACGTGGGCGTCGACGCAACACGCGCGTCCATCAGCGAGGCATTGCGCTCCTATGCGGAAGCAATCGGACACGGCGTTCCAGTTGAACGATTCTGGAAGGCCTCTGGTGTTTCGTGATGGGCGAAATGTTGCGTGACTCCGAGGTTCCTCCGGCCGAAGCGATGGCCGAGACACCCGTATCTTTGCACGATCCGGCGACAGGGGAGGATGCTGAATCGACCAGCGTCTGGATCCCGTCGGGACGATCGTTGCGCGAGGAGCTCATGCAACCCCGCTACCTTGCGCTGGCAATCGTCGCCGTGCTCGCCATTGTTTTGCAGCTCTGGTTGCTCTACTAGCGGAAAATGCGCACCAGAATGTCGCTAGGTGTTCCGCCGTTGACATCGTTTTGATCCTGCGGGCATGCAGTCATCGCTGCAACGACGGATTGAGTCGCTCGCAGCAGGATGTAGTCACCAGCCTCGGCAAGTGATTCGCGAAGTTCGAGTTCTCCGCGTTGCAGGATGGCCACGTTCATGAAAACGTTGATCGGGTCGGGAATCGCCGCGAAGTCGAGCCCGTAAGGTTCGAGAGCGCCAGCCAGCGCTGACCGACAGCTCGCGTGGTCTGCCAGCCCGTAGTCATCGGCATATCGCCGCGGATCACATGCCGCAAAAAGCATATCGTGCCGGCCGACGGTGTCTTCCACAACGTCGAAAAGCGAGTTGCGAAGATTCGAGTAAATGCTCATACCCTTTTGCAGCATGATCGAGTTGTTTTTCGACCGCGTGATTGCGGTGGACAACACCTCATTGGGGGATCCATTCACACAGGCAACAAGATCGGAAACCTGCTTGCCAGAAAGGGAAACGATCTGCAACAACTCATCGGGCTGCAACTCGACCGCCCAGCCGTCGCCAGGTTTGAGTGTTTTTGACTTGATTGCCAGACGACCGACCAGCGCTTCACTCACTCGAACAACTCCTGTCACCGTACGATTCACCATCGAGTGGCGATTCTCGCAGCTTTTGATGTTTTCTAACAATGTTCTCTTCGCGCGCGTCTCAGGCAGGCGTCTCCGAGGGCCATACAGCGCTCACGAACCTTAACAGGGTGACTGGAATCGGAAGCAGGCAGGATGTCCACCAAGAACAGCGAACAGGGTCCCATTCCGGGTGGCGTTGGTGACGTCGTCCGGTTGGCGGTCAAACTCGGGCTGACCGCGTTTGGTGGACCAGCAGCGCATATCGCCATGCTCCGCCAAGAGGTCGTGGACCGCCGGGGTTGGGTAAGCCAGCTGCACTTCCTCGATCTTAT
>JBFWRO010000410.1:0-3598 GCA_050248865.1 Thermomicrobiales bacterium
CGTGTGCTCTTCCGATCTCAATGCTGGCCGGAACGAAACAGGGCGCTGCAATCACGTTCATTGCCCATCTGCTGTGTTGCCAATACGTCTGGACCACGTCGAGCTACGATGGTTTCGCCGGACTGCCCACGTCCCGGTGCTCGCGTTGCTGTGCCTGCTGCTGGCAGCATGCGCTGATGACTCGTCGGACCGGCAGTTTGCCGGCGACGATCGGTTGACCAGCGTCCCGACCCTCACAACCCCGCCGTTTTCCACAGAACCATCAGTCGCCACTCCTGTCGCGATCGAGTCGCCGCTTGCTGAAGAAGAGCTGTTTGCCGTCCGTGGCGATGACCGCCTCGCCGCATTCATCAGTAACGACCACATATTTCTGGTCGAAGCGGATGCTGAGCATCCGTCGCAGCTGGTTATCGATTCCCGTTGGAAGCCATGGTTAGTAAGTGTCTCGCCGTCGGGCGATGAGATCGCCGCCCTGGTATCTCTGGCCAGCTCATCAGGAGTCTGGAAGGTCCTCATCCTGGACCGGTCGGGAGCTGTGCTCGGAGAACACAGAGTCGTTGGTGACGATGCCTCCCCAGTTGTTGCGCCCGACATCGTTACCACTGGATCAGGTGGTCTTGACTGGTCCCCGGATGGTGAGCGCCTGGCCGTCGCTTTGCCGACTGGGGGCATCTATCGCATTTCGATGGATGGAGAACTGGAGGAAATGGCCGCGCCACGCCGGGTCCCGCGGCCCGGAGATCTGGCCTGGTCCACGAACGGTCAGGCGATCGCCTTCACTGCTCAGCCTGATCGTCGTTCCGGTTTCGGGGTGTTCGTGGCTTCTTCTGCGGCATTGCCTCTCGATCCAATTACGGTGCTACGGCCTGATCCCACTGGCAATCGGTCAGCCCGCGACATTGCCTGGACGGCAAATGACGATCACATCCTCGTTATTCTTGATCGACGGGAAACCGGTGGTGCCGGCGGTGATGTCATGGAGGTGCCGGCGACAGGTGGCGCGCCCGTCGTCGTGTGGTCGTCTGGGCTGCAAATCGTCGATGGCGGAGCGCAAACCATTTCGCTGTCTCCCGATGGAGAGGTGCTGGCAATGCTCTCGACGACGAACGACGGCTCGGCTTTGCTCATTCTTCGTCAATTCGAGGGGCCAGCTGAAGCGCGCCGCGAGCTCGGTGCGTCGATCGGCGAGGCCGACGTCGTCTGGACCTCGGTCGGCGTGTTGATCGGTGGCTCAGGACAATGGAACGAAACCGGGCAGGAGTTTCCGTTTGCAGTGTTGATCGATCCTCAGGGCGAGATTGATGTCATTCAGGTCGTGGCCACGCCTGAGGCTGCCGGCACGCCTGCAGCAGCTTCTCCCGTCGCCGTCGAGTCGACCCCGTCAGCCGCAGCATCCCCCGGTGCGTCGCCACGGGCGGCGTCTCCCGTGGCATCACCTGCAGCGGCCACGCCGGAGGCCTCGCCTGTGCGGGAATAGTGGGGTATTTGGCAAGGCGTCGACGCTGGTCCCACCAATGTCCTGGCTGGCTGACCCGGTGCCCGAAAGCATCCCTCGTCCTACGGTTCGATCTCTTCCGCGTCGAACAGGTTCTTGACCGTGTCGATGATCTTCTGTCCATCGGGATCGAGCGGATCAGGACCGGGCGTATCTCGCTTCGGAGTCGATGTGGAAGCCGCCGCCGCGACAAGCTGCTGTCCAGCTCCAGACGACGTCGGTGGTCCCTCCCCGTGCAAGAGGGTCGTAACGCGAATCCGTACTCCCAGAACCTCGCTGATCGCTTCCTCGACGACCTGCTGAACCTCTGGCTCGTTCAGCTTATTTCGATGGAACGGATAGGCTGAGGTGAGGCTGATCAGGTTGCTGTGCACCGCCGCTGGATCGACACTCATGAACAATGCCTCGATGCGGCGGCTCCGGGCCTTGAGGTTGGCCCGAATCTGATCCCAGCTCGTCCTGACCTGATCGATAGAGACGGATCGTGTTTCTAAGGATCCGGATGCCGAATCATCTGCTGTCGAATGTGCTGTCGCTTTTGGAGCGCTGCTCGCTTCGCCGGATCGTTGCGGACCGCGCACTCGATCGGACAGTGAACCAGGTCTGGTCGGTCGCTTGACCTCGTCCTGCCTGGTTGAGGTAGTGCGCTCGCTCGTTGCCGATTGCCCTGTCTGGCCCTCGGGAGCCTCTGGCCTGACGTTCGCTGCGGGGGTTGTTGCGCCATTTCGCAAAACTGAACCGACGATCCCAATTTCCAGAGGCAATTGCGGAATCAGGTTGTGGCGGACCTTGAAATCGACCTCGCTGAATCGTTCAGCTTCAGCCATCGCCTCGGCCAGCGTGAAAAGGCCAGCGACTCTGGCGATATCCGCGTCTTCCGAAGAACGCGGATCGGCCAGGAAATGCATGACATCTCGCAGAAACTGAACGAGTTGACGATTGATTTGTCGCGGGTCTGCGCCATCGTTTGTCGCGCGAAGAAGAATCGAAAGTGCATCGGCCGCATCCCGCCGCCCGATCGCGCTGGCCAGCTGAACGATCATTTCATCCCGGCTGAGTCCAAGTAGGTCACGGACATCTTCGACAGTGATCGCTTCCTGACCAGTTGATTGTTCGCCTGCCCGGCGACGAAAAGCGGACACCTGATCGAGCAGTCCCAACGCGTCCCGCAAACTGCCTCCCCCTTGGCGGGCGATCAAATCGATTGCTGTCGGATCGATCTCCAAACGCTCAGATTCGGCGACGAGAGCAAGACGTTGGCGCGCCGCTTCGAGCGGAATTCGTTTGAACTCGAACCGCTGGCAGCGTGATACGATCGTCGGCAGGATTTGTTCCGGGTCGGTCGTGGCCAGCACGAAGCGGGTATGGGCAGGTGGCTCTTCCAGCGTTTTGAGAAACGCGTTGGCTGCCGCGCCAGTGATCTGATGGGCTTCGTCGATAATATAGAACTTGGTTCGCAGTTGAGCTGGCGCGAACTTCACTCGCTCGCGTAGTTCCCTGATGTCATCGATGCCCCTGTTGCTGGCGGCATCGATTTCGATGACGTCGATGGCCGAACCTTCCGTAATGGCTCTGCAAGCGTCACACGTGTTGCAGGGCCGCGCCTCCGGATCTGGATGAGTGCAATTGACCGCTTTGGCCAGCAGGCGCGCCGTTGTCGTCTTGCCGGTGCCTCGTGGACCGGAAAAGAGATAGGCATGCGCCACCCTGTTCGTCCGCACGGCATTGCGCAAGGTGCGAACGATTGCGTCCTGCCCGACCAGCTCATGCTCGTCGAACGATTGCGGTCGGAACTTGCGATAGAGTGATTGCGTCCCCGACCGCGAACCTGGGGAAGGAGTCGATGCGATCGACTCCGATGCGGACGACGCATCCGGATTTTCGAACATGACGGGGTTGGACATGACTACCGGTCTCCGCAAGTGCGCAGTGGGTGCTCACCCGCGCGGGCGAACACACAGTATACCTTGTCGATCATTTGTTCGGACGCCGAGTTTTCTAAACTGATGGGCGCCTTGTATGTCGTCGCGACCCCGATTGGCAACATGGAGGATGTGACTCCGCGGGCGACGCGTGTCCTCGCTGAAGTCGATCTTGTCGCTT
>JBFWRO010000411.1:0-3591 GCA_050248865.1 Thermomicrobiales bacterium
AGTCGATGTCGGCGCGGTGGTCGGCGTTCGCGTGGCTGTCGGCGATGGCGTGAAGGTCGGTTCTGCGGTTGCCGTTGCTGCCGGGGATGGCGACGACGTGCCGCTTGCCGTGGCTGAGGGAGTCGATGTCGGCGCGGTGGTCGGCTGGGCTGTGCCCGTATATGGAGGTTGTGGCGAAGCGCTTGAACTGCCCGCCGCCGCGGATATCGCGGGCGAGGCTGCTTCAGAAATACGGCTTGGCGACGCGGGAGCGGCTGGCGTGCCAGGCAACGCGTTGGATGAGATCGCGGTCGCGGTCGGTGTTGACGCTGTGCGTGGCGTGGACTCGACGACTCCCACGACGGCCGATCCGTTTGGCTCAACGTCAGGAGGACCAATTGGACTCGCGGCGGTGTCCGGCGAGGCTTCTGGTTCAGGTGACAGGAGGATAAGCCCGCTCACGGGCGACGCAACTGGCGATGAGGCTCCGATTTGCATCGTCGAAGCCGTTGGTAGACCGTCGGGAAAGAGAATCACCCCTCGATTGCTGCCGCCGTCACCCATCTGACCAATTGCCAGACCAATTACCAGACTGGCAGCAATCGTCGCCAGAGCGACCAATAACACCGGTTTCTTCATCGAGTGGTCACCACAAAATCAATTGAGGAATCGCCGAACCGAGGCAGAATTCGGCTCCGAGAGAAACGCAACTTCTCTATCTGCCGCGAAACCGGATCCGCTTGGGAGATGTCTGGCCGAGATAGTCGCAACAATTTGTGGGCGTCAATGCAGCGCGGAAATCAGATTTCGTCAGAAACTATAACAGGCACGAATCTGTCGTTTGAAGCCGCCTTCGCAGGGAAGTCGCAGCGTCGGCGTGCCGGAACTGTATGGCTTCGCCAGGCGTTTTCGATATGGTGAGGACACGCGGCTCACGCATGCCTGTGACTTTGATGGTCGCAAACGCTGATGCTGCTATGGCAACATCCGCACGCTTCCTGAAGAATAAGGGATACTAACGCTCCGAATGCCTCACGATGACGACGCAGCAGGCTGAAAAGTCACGCTCGACAGGCATGCGACAGGATCGACGAAACAGTGCCAATTCGAGTGACATCGCGCGGACCCGACCCGGTTGGTCCCAAACCTTTTTCTCAGGAATGGCTCGCCTCCCCGCAGGAGGTAGGAACTGCGCCGTCTCCCGCTGTCCGCAATGTCCCGAAAGAGGGACTGATTGCCGGTGCGGTCGTTTTGATGCTCGTCTTGATGACGCTGGTATGGCCGGGAGACATCAACCTGGCCGGTGAGCAGGACGCACCGGAAATACCGGCGGTCGCCCAGATCGATGATGGGACCCGTTTCGCGGAGTCGCAGGAGAACTCCGTAGCGGTCCCGCAGGATGTGGCGACACCGGGATCGAATCTCGCCGAGCTGCCTGCCGCGACTCCCGAGCCGGAGACGCAGGTGTCGACCGCCAACCTCGATGGCGCGATTTTCCCAACCTATCGCGTCATTTCGTACTACGGATTTCCTGAAGTCCCACAGATGGGGATACTCGGGGAGTACGCACCGCAAGAGTTGCTGACCATACTCCAGGATCAAGCCGCGGCTTTCGAAGAAGCCGACCCGGGGCGGCCAACCAAACTCGCCCTGGAGGTCATCACGTCGGTTGCCCAAGGCTGGCAGGGAGACGATGGGGACTACCTCGCGTATATCGGTCGCGATCAGCTCATGGAATACGTCGAGTTTACGCAGGCCAATGACATGCTGCTGATTCTCGACATGCAATTCGGCCGCAAGACAGTGCAGGAAGAATTCGAGGCAGTGAGAGAGTTCCTCCTGTATCCGCATGTTCATCTGGCGCTCGATCCAGAATTTGCCATCGACGAAGGCGAGGTTCCGGCTCAGAACTTTGGCGATATCGATGCATCTGACGTGCAGTATGCGCTGGAGGAGTTGGCGTTACTTGCCGAGGAGAACAACCTTCCGCCCAAGATCCTGGTTGTTCACCAGTTCTATGAGTCCTCTATCTCCAACCGTGACCAAATTCAGCTCGTTCCAGGCGTGCAGTTCGTCCTCGAGGTCGACGGCTTCGGCAGCCCGGACGCAAAACGTGGAACCTATGACACCATTACGTATGGCAGTCCGTCTGAGTTTTTCGGGTTCAAGCTCTGGTACAACCCGGCGCAGGACTATCCGTTGATGACACCCGCCGAGATCATCGAGCTAGACCCGTCACCAGATCTGGTCATCTATCAATAGGCTCGCAAATTCTCAGGGAGAAGCTACCGGAAGGTGAGGATGATGCCCGTTCGATGGGGACTGATTGGCGCCAGCGACATTGCCGAGACGCGGATGATTCCTGCGATGAACGGGGTGCCCGAAAGCTCAGTGCTCGCGGTGGTCAGCTCCGACCTGGAGCGGGGACAGGCCTATGCCCAGCGGAACGCCATTCCACGCATCTACGCCGCGCTCGATGAGCTGCTGGCCGATCCGGAAATAGTCGCGGTCTACATAAGTACAACCAATCAGCAGCACCTTGAACAGGCACTCGCCGCAGCGAGTGCCGGAAAGCACGTCTTGTGCGAGAAACCGCTCGCTCTGTCGGTTGAGGACGCTCTGCGGATGAACGAGGCATGCAGGGATGCCGGAGTCGTTTTCGGAACGAATCACCATCTTCGCAACGCGGTCATCCACCGCAAGATCCGGGAGCTCGTCGCTGGCGGCGCAGTAGGCATTCCCCTTGCCGCTCGGGTCTTTCACGCGGTTTATCTGCCGCCTCGCTTGCAGGGATGGCGCCTGAATAGCTCAGTTGCAGGGGGCGGGGTGCTCCTCGATATCAATGTTCACGACGCCGATACGCTTCGGTTCGACCTGAGCGCCGATCCGCTGGAAGTGACCGCGATGACTGCCAATCATGGGATGGCGGGGTCAGATCTCGAGGACAGTGCAATGACGATCGTTCGTTTCACTTCGGGTGTGCTGGCGCAAACGCACGACGCGTTCACGATCGAGCATGCGCGAACGGGGTTCGAGGTTCATGGCACTGAAGGCAGCATTCGCTGCACCGAAGCGATGACCCAGGAACCGGACGGCGAGCTGACGCTTGTCGATAAGAGCGGCCTTCATTCGATCGATCCCGGACCGCCCGAGAACCTCTACTTCCGTTCAGTCAATATGTTCAATGAAGCAATCCGGGGCAATGGTGAACCGGCAGCGACAGGGATCGATGGCATCTGGTCGCTGGCCACGGCGCTCGCCGCGCAGAAGTCAGCTCAATCGGGACGAACCGTGCCGGTATCGATTCAGGTGAGCTGACCTGCATGCATCGGTTGGGTCTCCCAGACAAGCTGATTTCTCTGGAGAACGCCGCCTCGCTGGTTCCCGATGACGCGACATTGACGGTCAGTTCTTCGAGCGGTCTTGGTTGTCCCAATGCCATGCTTCGCGCGATCGGTGACCGATTCCGTTCGACCGGACGGCCACGAGGGCTGACGACGATCCATCCAATCGCCGCCGGCGATATGTATGGCATCGACGGAATCGATCACCTTGCAGAGGACGGGTTGCTGAGCAGAGTCATCGCCGGATCGTATCCCAGCGGCCCCTCGT
>JBFWRO010000412.1:0-3583 GCA_050248865.1 Thermomicrobiales bacterium
GCAGCCTCCTCGAGCTCTCGGGGGATGCCCTGAAAGAACCCGAACAGGATCCAGACGACAAAGGGCAAATTGAACGATAGATAGACAAGGGCCAGCGTGATGCCGCGGTCGAACATCGAAAACTCAAAACTTCCGATGGTGACGGTCTGGCGAATGAGCAGATAGAAGGGAATGACGAGCGCCACCGGAGGCAGCATCTGCGTGCCGAGAATCGTCAGGCTCAGTGGCGTGCCGCCCGTTCGAAAGCGGGCGATCGCATAGGCTGCCAGCGAGCCAATGGCCAGGCAGACCAGCGCCGAGGCCGCCGCGATCCAGACCGAGTTCCACATGTACTTCGTGAAATCCTGCTCCTGCAGAATCTGGCGATAATTGTCCAGCGTTGGATCGAATCGCATCACCTGTGGTCTGTACGCGAGATCCCCGGAGGTAAACGATGTTCGCGCAGTCCACAACACAGGGAGCAGGATTGTCAGGCAGGCGATGATCAACACCACATGGCTCAGTATCCGCCCGATCGTCGGACGCGGACGCTTCGCCGAACTGGTCTGAAAGGGCTGCGCTGTCGCTTCCAATGTCTGTCGCCTTGCCGCAGGATTTGGCCATAAGAGGCGAAATCATTGTGAGGAATGGCGAAGGGGCTGTCAAACTCCTCATCTCTGCTGGGCACTCTGCTAACCTCACCGCATGCAACCGCTCGATCCACAACCCGATCTGATCGTCTTCGACCTCGACGACACGCTCTGCGACTACGCCTCCGCGCGCTGGTTGAGATTACGCATCGCGTTCGATCGGGCCATCGGGCTGTTGCCTCGCCGTCCTCCGATCGACCTCGACCAGCTTGCCGCGGAATCGATCGCCATGCATCCGCATGGCGTCGATCACTTCGACGAGCTTCTTGGCAGATATGGCGTGTCCAGCAGGGAAGGTATCGCCTCAGCGAAGGAGTGGTATCGAGTCAACCGTTTCCACGGACTTCGGCTGTTCGACGACGCGCTGGAAACGCTGAGCTTCATTCGCTCGGCGATGCCAGAACGGCGCGTGGGCATGATTACAAACGGCCCGGCTGAAACCCAGCAGGCAAAGATCGATCTGCTCGGCATCCGCGCCTACTTCGACTTCATCGTTGTTTCCGGCGAGTTCGGCGTCGCGAAGCCGGAAAAACCTATTTTCGACGAAGCGCTGCGCCTGGGAGACGCCACTCCGGACCGAGCCATCCATATCGGCGACTCGGCCGAGTTCGACATCGCCGGTGCTCGTAACGCGGGGGTGACCGCGATCTGGATGAACCACTCCGGCGCAGCCTGGCCGCTGCCGGCACCTCCCCCCGACCACCAGGTGCGCAGTCTCACAGAGGTCCGGCGGCTGCTCGCGGCCGATCACGAGTAAGCAATTGCTGATAGCGTCGCGTTCGCGCTGACATAACGTAACATTTTGCTTTCTGGCCCGTCTTATAACGATAGAGTCAACGCAAGGACACGGTGTCCGTCGCAGTATCGCTATCAGCAAAGGACGCAACCTCATGCAGCACCTTCGACGCATCTTCTTGGCGCTTCTTATGACCATCGTCGCACTCCTGCCGGGGATTGCCATTGCGCAAACCCCGCAGCCCCAGCAACCAAGCGTGGTCGCCATCGGCACGGGCGAGGCAACTGCACCAGCCGCCACGGTAACCGTCCAGTTACTCCTTGGCTCGGCCATGAACTTCGGTATGGGACCGATGATGGGAGTGGTCGAAGAGGGACCCGGTACCCCGGCGGCCATGGGCCCCGGAGCGATGGGCGTCCCGGCGGAGGTCAGCGAGGAATCGCTGGCGCCGGTGGTCCAGGCGCTGATCGGGGCCGGCGTCACGGAAGACGCCATCACCATGACCGTCCCGGCGCCGACCGACGCCTTCGGTTTCGGTGGACCGGAAATTGGCGAGATGTTGATCGAGCTCGGTCAAGAGAGCGGAGTGCAGATCGAGGAGGCGTCGCCGCCGCACGCGAAAGCGCGTCGACCACCGGCCTGGTCGTCATTCACACGGGAGCCATGTTCGAGCCTGCCGATTGCGTGACGCTCCTGCAGGAAGCCAGGGATGCCGCGATTGCCGACGCGCAGCAACGCGCCGAGGGGCTGGCGGCAAGTTTGGGCGGAACCCTGGGTTCGCTGATCCAGGCCAGCGAGACGCCGTTTTATGGGGCAGCTGGCAATACCAGCTGTGATCCAGCAGGGGAAGTCTATGGACCGTACGGCCCGGGGACACTGCCGGCGTTCGATCCACGCGCGGCCGAGGCGGAAGTCCATCTCCAGGTCACGTTGACCTATGCACTGGAACTGGGCGCGTAGACCGCGCTCCAGTCAAATGGGAGCTGATCGTGGGCAGGCGGAGCGTGCTCGCCCGGCGTAACATTGGAAGAGAACGAAACGGCTGACGGGATCTGCCGTTGCTGCCGACAAATGCACGCAGAATGATTCGACTTCTCGACAGGGATTCTTGCCACTTCTATACTACCCATCGGCGAGAAGCACTGTGCCACCTGCCAGGGGGATCGACTTGTCGATCGGCGTGGCCCGTGCGGTTGACGTCGTTCCTGAACGTCGCGGCGTCCCCAGGCTGCCGGAGGCATCATCCACGTGAAACAGGCGAACAGTTTCGTTTCAGGCAGTGACGGCACTCGACGTCGCGGTTTGCAGCAAACGACGCGCATTTCGCGCTTGTCGTCCTTCCGGCGAATCTGGTCGATTCTGGCGATGACGCTGCTAGTGCTGCCAGTTCTGGCAGCGTGCACCGGTGGTGACGATGAGCCCGACCGAACCGGGCGCGTTGTCTGGTATCAGGGAGTGCCGCCAGGTAATGCGGTCGGTTCATCCGCGACCAGTGGCGAATTGGCCCAGGCTGCTGAACCAGCTCAGGAAACCCAGCCTGCCGTTGTCGAGCCGACCGCCACGTCGGACGCTGCGCCGCCAGCGGACACCCAGTCCCCTGAGCAGCCGGAGATCACGGGCAAGCTTCTGACAAACGACGAACTTGCGCAATTTCAGCCGAACGAGCTGGGCAATGTCCCAGTGTTCATGTACCACAACATCGTGCAGGAATATGGGCCGGGTCAGGAAGGCGACGTCCTCTTCCGCACCGAGGCCGAGTTCCGGGCGGATCTTCAATGGTTGTATGACAATGATTTCTACGTCATTCCCTTCTATGACTACGTCACGAACCAGATCAAGGCCCCCGCTGGCAAGAAGCCTTTCGTCCTGACCTTCGACGATTCCCGCCCGAATCAATTCAACTACCTGATCGGCGCAGATGGCTCGGTCACCATCGACCCGGACTCTGCTGTGGGCATCATGGAGGACTTCTTCGCGTCCCACCCTGATTTCGGGCACACGGCGTACTTTGCCATGCTGCCAATCTGGTGTTTTGACTACGAAGCGCCCGACCAGACGCCCTATTGTGAGCAGAAGCTGACATGGTTGTACGAGAATGGGTATGAGATCGGCAATCACACCTGGGACCACCAGGATCTCTACGATCAGCCCAGCGATGTTTTCCGTACCAAGGTCGTTGACACGTCGCTCTGGATCGAGGAACGTGTGCCGGAGGGCA
>JBFWRO010000413.1:0-3583 GCA_050248865.1 Thermomicrobiales bacterium
TGTGGCTCCCTCTGATCGTCCCTGAGCTCGTTGGTCAGGAGGAGGTCGCCATCGAAGCTCGCGGCGGGGAAGACGTCCCCCTCATTCGACGCGCTTCTGGTCCAGAGAAAGCCGCCGTCCGCTGCGCGGTAGACGTTCATTTCCCCGCCGCGGACAACGGCCACCACGTCGTCGCTCGCGGTTACCTGCAACTCGCCAGCCGTCAGACCGGTCGACACGCTCCAGAGGGTGGAACCGTCGAGAATCGAGAACGCAGTGAGCGTCCCGTCGGCCGCGGCAACATAGATGGCGGTGTCGCTGGATGCCGCCGGCTGGTCGAATGGGCCGTAGTTCGCCGCAGGGTTCGAGCGCCAGACAACGGGTGGCACGTTGCCCGGCACGGGTGTTCCTTCCTGCGCGGCGATCGCCAGGGAGGGCGCCAGAAGCATCGCGATGAGAGACGAAACGAGGATGAACGACCTCAGACGGATCATGACGCCCCCCGATGATGAATTTGGTCAGGTATTGATTATGGTTAGACTCCTCCCATCATACCTGACAATTTCCGATACGCAAGAGTCGGTGGAACCTTTTTCGAAACTCCGTCGTTCCTCCTGCAGCGAACGCTCTGGCCAGCACGCGCGTCGATTTCGAGGAGCGCCCTTCCGGACGCCAACGTAACGGGAGTTGAACCAATGTCTGTCCGAACGTTTTTTCAGGCCGCCACGCTACTGGCAGTCGTTTTCTCGACCTTCCTGGGAGCCGGAATGGTCAAAGCCGACGGGGTGATCGTGGTCGATCCTCCGTGGTGCGATCCGTTCTGTCCCGAGCCAACGTATGTCGGCGACCAACTGGTAATCAGAAACCACATGGTCGATGTGGTGATCGACCAGCAAATCGCCACCACCCGGATCGACCAGACCTTCGTCAACCAGAACGACTGGGTTGCCGAGGGCACCTACCTTTTCCCGATTCCGGAAGGAGCGACGATCGACGCCTTCTCGATGATCGTCGACGGTGAGGAAGTCGAAGCGACGCTGCTCGAGGCCGATGAGGCCAGGGCGATCTACGAAGAAATCGTGCGAAATATGCGTGACCCGGCGCTGCTGGAGTACATTGGCCGGAATGTGATTCAAGCGCGGATTTTCCCCATCCCGCCGGGTGAGGAACGGCAGGTGCTGATCGAGTACCAGCAGGTGCTGACGGTCGAAAACGGTCTCGTCCACTACTCGTATCCGTTGAATACCGAGCGATTCTCGGCGACGCCGCTGGAACAGGCGAGCGTGCGGGTAGACGTCATATCCTCCGAGCCGGTGCGTGCCGTTTACTCGCCGAGCCACCAGATTGCCGTCGACCGGAAGGACGACACCCACTTCACCGCCGGGTGGGAGGCGGTCGATGTCACACCGGACACTGATTTCGAGCTGGTCTACACACTCTCTTCTGAATCGATCGGCGCCAATCTGCTCAGTTACTGGGATCGCGCCAGCGACACAGGCACATTCCTGCTGCTTGCGGCGCCGGGCCTCCTTGTCGAGGAGCAGCGCATCGCCAAAGACATCGTGATCGTTCTGGACACCTCCGGCAGCATGGAGGGCGAAAAAATCGAGCAGGCCAAGGCCGCTCTGACCTATGTCCTCGGTCAGCTCGAAGAAGGAGACCGCTTCACGATTGTCGAGTTCAGTACCGGGGTCCGCTTGTTCGACAACGAGCTGCTGGGCGTCGAAGATGTCCAGGAAGCGATCGATTGGGTGGAGCGGCTCGATGCCACGGGCGGCACCGACATCAACGCCGCGCTGACCCAGGCGATGGACCTCATCGACCGGGAGAGACCGTCATATGTGCTGTTTCTGACCGACGGTCTGCCGACGGAGGGCGAAACCGACGCCGATGCGATCCTGCAGAATGTCGCAGCGGCGGCGCCATTGAATGTCCGCCTCTTCTCCTTTGGCGTCGGCGACGATGTGGACACCATCCTGCTCGATACCCTGAGCGCCGACCATCATGGCGCGACGACCTATGTTCGCCCAGGTGAGTCGCTCGACGAGTCGATTGCCGCTTTCTACGGCAAAATCAGCTCCCCGGTGCTGGTCGATGTGGAGCTGGAGATCGACGGTGTCGCCACCGAAGAGATCTATCCTTCGCCGCTGCCGGACATCTTCGCCGGCACACAGCTGGTTGTCGTTGGGCAGTACACGGAACCTGGTGATGTGACCCTCACGCTGACCGGGACAGTCAATGGCGAGAACCAGACGCTGGTCTATGAGGGGCAGTCGCTGGCCGGACCGGGCGAAGGTGAGCGCACCGACACGCTCCCCCGGCTCTGGGCAACCCGCAAAATCGGCTATCTCCTCAATCAGATTCGAATCCATGGCGAGAACCAGGAGTGGATTCAGGCAGTCATCGACCTGAGCGTGAAGTTCGGCATCGTGACGCCATACACCTCCTACCTGATCACCGAGGACGACATCCTGACGAGCAGCGGCCGCGATGACCTGGCGGAGGAGGAGTTTGCCCAGGCACAGTCGACTGAGGCGCCTCGCTCAGGCAGCGATGCGGTGGCCGCAGCGGACAATGCAGGCGCCATGCAGGAAGCGGAAAGCGCCGCGCCAGCGATGGTCCAGGATGAGGCCGGCGGAGGCGCGATGCGGGCGATCGGCAGCCGGGCCTTTGTGCTGCAGGAGGGCGTCTGGATCGAGACGACCTTCGATCCATCGACCATGGAAACAGTCGAAGTCGAATTCCTGAGCGACGACTATTTCGCGCTCCTGGCCTCGAATCCTGACCTGGCGGAGGCGTTTGCTCTGGGCGACCGGGTGATTGCCTTCAGCGATGGAACGTTTTACGAGGTGGTCAGCGCGGCATAGTCGGTCCATCGAGATTGTGTGGGTGAGGAGGAGTGTTCCGCCTCACCCACTGTTGACTGGAGGTCCCAGTTCATTCAGCATCCGAGAGGCCTCCTGCTCCAGTCGATGCAGTGGACCGCGAATCGCAACCCAAATCCGATCGTACTGAATGTCGTGGTACTCATGGGCGATGACATTTCGAACGCCGATGGCCTCGTGAAGCCCGGGGAGACGTGCTGCGACGTCAGGATCATGATCGCGAATCCTTCTTGCAGCCTCGCCGAGTATCTCGAGCTCTCGCTCCACGACTCTTCGCAGTGTGCGAGAATCCTCAAACGCCTCAAACGACAACCCTTCCGTTTGCAGAAAGATAAATTGCGCGGAATCCTGGATATCCCACAGAAGCTGGGCAGTCTTAGGCCGCATAGAGGAGGACTTTGGACTGCTCGATAGCGTTGATGAGATACGGGTTTCTCAGCCACTTCATCGTGACGAGATCGACATCTCTCCCCAGAATTTCTTCCAGCCCGTTCTCGAAGGCCTGATAACGCGAACCCCAATGCCCGGAATCATAATCATGTGGATACTCGATCAGGAAGTCGACGTCACTTCGTTCCGGATCGAACTCTCCAGACACGGCCGAGCCAAAAATTTCTAATCTGGCGACGCCGTACTCCTCACAGAGCCGGATGATTTCGTCCAGATGTTTTTACACGTCAGGGTGAATCATATGAGTAACCAGCGCAACCCGATTCGAG
>JBFWRO010000414.1:0-3578 GCA_050248865.1 Thermomicrobiales bacterium
GCCTGGAGAAGAGGCCCTTGATCCGATCTCTGGACGAACCTCCACCTTGCTGCGGCCCGACGTGTGGATCCGAATCACTGGCGTAATAGTAGTAATAGTAATCATCGCCGGGCTGACGTTCATGCCGGTTTAGCAAGACCCCGATGACTCGAGCTGTGTCCGGGAGGGCGCTCACCGCCTGCTGCAACTTCTCGATGCGCGTCGCGCCAGCACGACACACCATGAGAACGGCGTCGGTGGCATCTGAAACGAGCAAAGCGTCGCTCGCAGCTAGGGCTGGGGGCGTATCGACGACAACGATGTCGACCTTGCTGCTGATTTGGCTCAGAAGGGTTTTCAACCTGTCGCTGCGCAGAAGATCGGCAGGATTTGGTGGAATTGGCCCCGAAGTAATGACATGAAGCGGAAGCCCATGGACCGTTCGACCCACCTCTTCCCATTCAAGATCTGGCCTGGCCAGCAGGTTGGACAGGCCGCGTTCATTCCGTATCGAAAAGATTTGGTGGAGTGTGGGTCGTCGAAGGTCCGCATCGATCACGACAACAGTGAAGCCTGCCTGGGCAAGCGCCGCGCCTAGGTTGGCCACGATCGTGCTCTTGCCGTCGCCCGGACCTGCACTCGTGACGGCGAGGGTCGCTATTTCGTTTCCAGCGGCGGCGAACTCGACATTCGTGCGAAGGAGGCGAACGGCCTCCGACTGAGAGCTCGAGGGATGGTCGAGCAAAAAGAGCTGATGGTGATTGCTATCACCGAGGCCGGGGATAACGGGCACGGTTGCTAAAAGCGGGGCGCCAATCAACTCGTTATACGGTGTTGCGACCTTCGTCGTGTTGTCAAGATACTCATAGACTGCTATCGCGCCGACGGCGAGACAAAGACCTGCGAACGCCGCGAGAAGCGTATACAAGCGAACATCAGGGGCATACGGCGCACCGGGAGGATAGGCGCTTTGAACGACCACCACGCCGGTCTGCGCGCCGGCCGCCTCGAGGTCCATTCGACCGGCGGAGACCACAAGCTCTCGATATGTCGCCTGAAGGTCTTGAACATTTTGCCGAAGCGTTTCGATTTTGGTGGCAGTCTCGACCGAAGTGGAGTCCTCGTTTTCGACGAGGTCGTTGATCAGCTCCTGGGTGGTGCCGATATCAGCATTTGTCCTCGCAATCTGCTGATCCAAGGCCGCTCGGTAAGGGCTGGTGAGTGCTTCGGTACGGACTTTTGCAAATGCTGAGAACTCGTTGGCCACTTCATTCGCCAGCAAGGCAGCCACTGCCGGGTCGGTATCAGAGACAGAAATTCTCATGAGGCGCGTGTTTTCCACAGGCGTTGTGCTGATCTGGCTGCGAAGCTGGACCTCGGAAATTGGCAAGTCCAACCGCTCGACGAGTGGTCCGAGCACGCTTGTGGTGGTAATGAGCTCACGGTAGGTGGAAACGATCGTTGGGTCGTAGTAGCTGAATGTATTGGGACCCAGTGTTGGAGGATTGATCTCGACTGTCGCCGACGCAGAGTAGAGTTTCTGCTGTCGGGAAACCTGGACGAAGGCCACAGTTCCCGCCACCAGTGGCGCAAGGACAAGCAGCCACCACCAGCGTCGACCAAGTTGAATGAGATTGCGAAAACTTAGGTCCAAACAACGTGTCCTGAATGAGGCACTGCGATCATGACAACTTGCGTGTTGCAGACTGTACGATATTTCAGTTTGCTCTGCAAAACCAGCGTCCTGACAATGGAGACGAGGACAAGGGCGTTCGCATGCGGGTAGCGCTGGTTCATGACTACCTCACGCAATACGGCGGGGCCGAGCGCGTTTTGCTGGCACTGCACGAACTCTTTCCCAGTGCTCCGATTTTTAGTTCGGTATCTGATCCGGATGCGCTGCCGGCCGAGGCTTCTACCTGGGAAGTGCATGAGACCGCCATGAGCAGGTTTCCCGCGAGCAGGGGAATGCATCGTTTGCTGGCGCCGCTTTATCCTGTGGTGTTTCGGAAGCTGCGAGACGCGTTGAAGGAATTCGACGTTGTTCTCGCGGATTCGAGTGCTTGGGCCCATCATGCCGGCGTCGAGCAACGGACCGCGCTGATCTGTTATTGCCATTCTCCCGCACGGTTCCTGTATGGCGACTCGACGTACCTGGGTCCGGCAGCGTTGCCGTTCGGCATGCGGCAGGTTGCGGGTGCGGCTTTCGCGGGTTTGCGGCGCTCCGACAGGCTGGCGGCGGAACGTGTCGATCGGTACGTGGCGAATTCGCGGAATGTGGCAGCCAGGATTGCGCGAGCGTACGGCCGGCGGGTGACGGTGGTTTATCCGCCGATCGATGTAGAGCGGTTCGCGGGGCCTGATATCGGGCCGGAGGAGTGGTTCGCTGTTGTTTCCCGGTTGGTGCCGCACAAGCGCGTCGATCTGGCCGTGGATGCGGCGACGCGGTATGGCTTTCGGTTGAAGGTGGCGGGGGTCGGGCGAGCGGAGATGGATTTGCGGCGGCGAGCGGGACCGACGGTCGAGTTTCTCGGCGAGGTCAATGATGAGGGCGTGGCGGAGCTGTTGCGGTCGTGCCGGGGGTTGCTGCTGCCGGGGCATGAGGATTTTGGGATGACGGCGGTAGAGGCGCAGGCGGCGGGGCGGCCGGTGATTGCGTTCGGGCGTGGTGGGGCGTTGGAGTCGGTGCTGCCGGGGGTGACCGGTGAGTTGTTTCAGGCGCAGACGGTGGAGTCGCTGATGGACGGGATCGAGCGGTTCGAGCGGCGGGGGTGGGATCCGGCGGCGGCGCGGGCGAACGCGGCGCGATTTGGAATCGAGCGGTTTCGAGCGGAGATGCTGGAGGAGATTGCGGCGGGAGTGGCGTCGCGGCAACGGGTTTTAAATGGAGGGGCCCATGCGGTGGGGTAGCGATGATATCGGGGTGGTGCTGACGCGGAATGAGATCTGGCTGGTGCTTCATGCGCTGGCGGAGGCGGCGCCGCCGGCGGTGGACTGGGAGGGCAACCGGGTGGAGCCGTGGGTGATCGGTGAGCTGCGGGCGCGGTTGCAGGCGGCGTTGCAGCCGGATGCGCTTGGCGATGTGGAGGAGCGGCCGATTGTGCGGCTGGACTCGGAGATGGGGCAGAGTCTGGCGCAGGCGGGGGTGCGGCCGCTGGTTCTTTCCGATGGGTACGATTTGGGGTCGCTGATGGCGGGGTGCGCGGAGCGGGGCTGGGGAGCGGAGGTGCGGTTGCCCGTGGGGGCAGGGCCGAAGACTCCGGCGGAGGCGGTGGTTTCCAGGGGGACGGGGCAAAGGGCAGGAGGCACCGGGGAGGACGGAAGCGATCTGGACGTTCCGCGGTCATTTGTTGGGTTGGAGCGGCCGGTGGTGGCACTGGCGCGGGCGATGATTGGGGCGGCTGAGGGCACTGGGCACTGGGCACCTGGCAACAGGGAGGAGGGCAAAGGACAAAGGGCAAAAGGCGATGGTGACGACGTTTCCCGGACGACGGACATGGGGCCGCGAGGGTACGAGGAGTATGTGGCGCCGGTGGAGGGGATGAATCCGGGGGAGCGGGGGGCGCTGGTGGAGCGGATGGCGAAGCGGGGCTGGGAGC
>JBFWRO010000415.1:0-3571 GCA_050248865.1 Thermomicrobiales bacterium
TTCGGCATGCCGCTGTCGAAGGTCGCGAGCCGATCAGCATTGCGGTCGTTGGCGACATCGTACCTGGTCGCAACGTGCACAACAAGATGGTGGCCTACGGAGACTTCACACATCCATTCCGGAAAGTCGCCGCCGAACTCAACAGGTACGATCTGGCGCTTGCAAATCTCGAGGGGAATCTTTCCCCAAGTATTGCGCCACCAGAAGACGCGCACACGTTCTCTTTCGTGTCCGACCCAGCGATGATCGATGGGCTGAAGATGGCCGGAATCGACGCAGTGAGTCTGGCGAACAACCACACCCGATGGAACTCAGTGGGCTGGGGCGACACGGCGCTTCGGGATACGATCGCTTCCCTGGAGACTGCCGGGATGAGCCACTTTGGCGCAGGGTTGGAGATTTCCCAGGCCAGGAATGCGTGGGTTGCCGAAGTGAAGTCTGCGAAGATCGCCATCATCGGTATTGATGCGGTTACGGCCAACCTGATGACAATCGATGACGAGGCTAATCCGGTTCCGCCGGGAGCGGCAGGTCCCGCCGAGTACTCAGGCGCAACAGAATCGACGGCTGGAACGAATCCGTATTTGCTGGAGTCGCTCGTCGCGGATGTCGCCTTTCTCGCGGATTCGCACGACATCGTTATTCCGTACTTCCACGGGGGAGTCGAATACGAAGCGACTCCCCCGAGGTGGGTGTTGCAGGCGGCCCGGGCGGCGATCGATGCCGGCGCGACAATGGTCGTCACCAATCACCCTCATGTGATTCAGGGGATGGAAATTCACAGTGGCAAACCGATTTTGTATTCCGTCGGCAACTTCATCTTCGACCAGATGTTCGCCATCGACGTCAGGCAGGGGATGATCCTCGAGATCGTTCTGCGCGACAGCAACGTCGTTGGTCTTCGGCCGAAGGGGGTCGAGATCGAGGATTTCAATCAGCCGCGATTGATGGATCCTGGAGAGCATGCTTCGCTGATGAACCGCTTCTGGTGGGCGACTGACCGAATTGCCGAACAGACGACCTGATCAGGCGCGCACAATCACTTTACCGCCACGCGCAACGATGAGGTAATCCCGGTTCGAGCGTCGAAACTGGACCTCGACCTCGCCTACGATATCGACGGTACGGACATCGGTGAAAACAACCACCGAGGATGGGGAAGTCGCGTCGACCCGGTGGATGGACGGCCAAATCGTGATCATCGTTGCTGCCTGGCCATGCGCGTTCTCGATGATCAGCTGATAAACGGCACCACCGGCAAGCCGAAATGGTGCGAGGCGAGCGTCGCATCCGAGCGATGCAGCAACGAGAGGAATCACCCGTTCATCCAGATCATGGTGGGTGATGATCGATCGACGTGGCGTTTCTGAAGGCAAAGTCGTCACAGTACAAGTATGATCGAGTGGAAGGCATTGTTGGAGAGAACCAGCGTGGTGATGACCTTTTGACCGTGGAGTTGCGGAAATGGCCGCTGTCGAATTCGCTGACGTTTTGGAAGCCAGGGAGAGAATCGGCGACCGCGTGAACCGCACGCCGATGCTGGCCAGCGACTCGCTCAGTCTCCGCACCGGGGTGCGGTTGTCCATCAAGGCAGAGAGCTTGCAACGAACCGGCGCATTCAAGGTGCGCGGGGCGCTCAATGCCGTGTCGCTCCTGACTGATGATCAGCGACGAAGAGGGGTGGTCACATTTTCGGCTGGCAACCACGGTGCAGGACTGGCCTACGCCGCATACCAGCTGGGAGCGGCCTGCACGGTCTTCATGGCGAAGGGAGCCGTTGCATCAAAGGTGGAAGCTATTCGTGGATTTGGCGCAGATGTCTCGATGCATCCAACGATTCAGGATGCGTTCGCCGCAATGGAGGCAACCGTTGCCGAATCGGGTGTGGTTTTCGTTTCGCCCTTTGGAGATCCGGCGATCGTGGCCGGTCAGGGAACGGTGGGTTTGGAGATTCTCGAGGATTTCCCCGAGGTCGAGCAGATTATTGTGCCGATAGGCGGCGGTGGTCTGATCTCTGGAATAGCCACTGTCATGGCCGAGCGTAAGCCGGAAGTGCGAATCATCGGGGTCGAGCCGGAAGGCGCACCGACGATGACTCTTGCCCTCGAGGCGGGGCGGCCGGTGCGACTGGAGACCGTTGCCACGATGGCAGACGGTCTTGCCGCACCGTTCACGTCAGAGCTCAATCTCGACATCGTGCAACGCCTCGTGGACGACGTCGTTCTGGTAACGGAAGACGAAATCGCCAGTGCAGTGAGGCTGGCGGCGCAGCAAACGAAACTCGTCGTCGAACCTGCCTCTGCTGCGGGCCTGGCCGCGCTGACAACTGGTAAATCCGCAGTACCAACAGGAGCACCGACCGTTATAATATTTACTGGTGGCAACATTGATTTTTCGCTACTGAAATCACTGATTTGAGAGGAAGTGAAGTTCTAATGCCTGTCGATCTCGGTGCCCCGAAGCTCAGCCGACGGACCTTCACTGGATCTCTGGCTGGCGCGGTGGCTCTTTCCCCTATCCTTTCGAGACGTTTCACCTCGGCTCAGAGCCCGAGTGGCTCGATCCGGGTCGGCTTTGAACAGGGGCATGTTTCAGAACCCTTTATCGATCAAACGGCAAACTCGTTGCGGGAGGCGTATCCGGGGATTGACATCGAGCTCGAGCCATTCGCTGCCGGTGACTACTCCACGCAGATTGTTTTGCAGCTTTCGATGGGCCGAGCGCCCGACGTTTTCATGCTGTCCGGAGTCGCCATCGCCGAATTGGCGACATCTGGTCTCGTCGCGCCTCTCGATCGATGGTTGAGCGGTTGGGACGGCTGGCAATATTTTCCGGAGACGATCCGCGCGGCAATAGCATATGAGGAGTCGATCTGGGGTTTGCCGTATCCGATCGATACCCATTTTCTGTATTACCGCAGGGATCTCTTCGCTCAGGCGGGCTTGCCCACCGATTGGCAGCCCACGCATCCTGATGACATTCTCGCAGCCGCGCGCGCCGTACGGGATGCAACTCCGAACGTCATCCCCTACGCGCTATACGCTGGGGCAAACGGCGGGAATAGCACGGTGGTCAGGGGCTTTATCCCGCTCGTCTCCGCTCACGGCGGAACCCTCACCGACGACTCGGGGCTCTGGATCATCGACAGTTGTGCCATTCGCGCGGCGCTTCAGTATTACGAGCAGGCGTACCAGATCGATGAGACGGTCCCTCAAGATGTGATGACAGGTGCCTCCCCTGTCAGCGCAATGCGCCAGGCGCTTGGCGCGGGCGACCTGGGGATTCTCTACGAAGGCTGCTGGACCTACCAGCCGTGGGTGGAGGCGAATGAGGCGGACGCCACCGAGAATATTGGGTTCGCTCTCTTTCCTGCGGCGGGAAGCGAAACTCCCTTTGCGGTCGGCGGTGTGGGGAACTGCCTATACATCAACGCAGCATCGGAGAGCCAGGATCTTGCCTGGGCCTTCATTGCGGAATTCAATAGCGCAGCAAATCAGACCGCGCTGAACCTCACTGATCCACACATACCCGCGCGGGAGGATGCGGCGGCCGATCCGGCTTTTCAGGAGTC
>JBFWRO010000416.1:0-3559 GCA_050248865.1 Thermomicrobiales bacterium
GTCCAACTGTCACAGACTAGTGTGTCACAACATCCGCAACGGGGTCGCTGAATAGGTCCGTCACCTGGCGGGGCAATCGCGGGTACCATTCTCCAGGGGTGAGGTATTGCACACGCTGTCGAGGACAGGTTGACTCCAAACGAGGACGATCGGGCTGTTCTGGCGATGGCGTCCGACGGCGTGCCAATCGCCATGATCATGGCCTATTTTGTCGCGGTCAGCCTGCGAACCGGCCTGATCGGCGTGGGGCCGCTTCTTCCCGATGTTTCCGACGATCTCACCCTCTCCAACACTCATGCATCGCTCCTGGTCGCTGTCCCACCGCTGCTGATGGGCGCATTTGCCGTACCAGGAGGGAGGTTCGCGGATCGCAAGGGTGCCCGGTTGACCATCTCGATGGGGTTGGCCATCGTTGCGGTGGCAGGAGGATTGCGGGCTCTCGCACCATCGTTCATTGTCCTGGTGATGCTCACCGTCCTTTTCGGGGCGGGCATCGGCATTGTCCAGCCGGCACTGCCGAGGTTAGGGCGCAATCTGATGCCGATGCGCATGGGAATAGCGACAGGGGTCTTCACCGGCGGATTTTTCACCGGCGCGGTGGTCGCCGCATCAGTGACCGGCCCGCTGTTTCTCTCCGGCACGAGCGTCGATGACTGGCGTGTGCCGCTGGGAGTGTGGGGAATCATCGCGATGATCACCCTTGTGGCGTGGCTTGTCTCTCTGCGCTATTGGCAGGTGTCCAGTCCGCTGACGGAACGGCGCGTCAGCAGCGATGCGCCGTCGATTTCGAGCAGCTGGACACCGTGGAAAGACAGGAAGACCTGGGTCGTCGCAGCGATCTTCGCTGTACAGGGTCTTGCCTATTACGTCCTGGTCGCCTGGCTTCCCTCGATTTATGAAGACCACGGACTGAATGATTCAGAAGTCGCTGTGCTATTTGCTCTCTTCAACATGGCAACGCTTCCGGCGATGGTCGGGCTGCCAATCCTTTCCGACAGGGTCAATTCCCGCCGGTTGCCGACGATCCTGGCGGCATCGCTCTTTCTGATCGCATCGCTGGGACTCGCGCTTGCGCCAGTGGATCCCACGTTGCGCTGGGTTTGGCCAATCGGCGCTGGATTCGGACTTGCCGGTTTGTTTGGCATGGGTTTGCTGATGCCCTCAGATACGGCGCGACCGGGGATGATCGGCCAAACGGCCGGAATGGTGCTGGCCATCGGCTACGTCGCCTCAGGACTTGGACCGATTCTTGGCGGGACGATCGAGGACTTGACCGGCTCGTTCGATCTCGCTCTGCAAATCCTGCCGGGAATCGCGGTGGTGGCCATCGGGCTAGCGTTCTTTGCCCCGGCGCCACGTCCCGCGATCTTCACTCAACGGCATCCCTGACGGCGTGATTCCTTACACGTAATTGCGACACCACGCGGCTGGTTTGTCGCACACAGGAGCGTTCGCACTCCTTATCATTGTCGATAGCACGCCAACCCAGGACTCGGCTGGCAAAGCCAGAATGCAGGAGGCATGTCATGTCAGTCGCCATCGTTATCGCCAGCAAACATGGCAGTACCCGGGAAATTGGTGAAGAGATTGCACGCACATTGCGCCATTATGGGGTCGGCACGACGATCTTCGAGGCAGGAGATTCCGTAGACCTCAATGACCGCACAGGGGTGATCATAGGAAGCGCGGTCTACGTCGGCAAATGGATGAAAGAAGCTTTGACGTTTGTCGAGGATCACGCTTCCCAGCTCCAGGCAATGCCCGTGTGGCTCTTCAGCAGCGGCCCCATTGGTGAACAGGAACCCTCTTCATCGGTCGACCCAGTCGCGATCGAGGCGCTTCTACGCGCTTCCGGCGCCCGCGGGCATCGCATTTTTTCCGGCAAGCTCGACCGCGCGGCACTCAGCCGGACGGAGCGGCTGGCGACCAAGCTGGTTCGAGCTCCAGAGGGAGACTTTCGCGATTTCGAGGCGATCGACGAGTGGTCCGGAGAAATCGCCTCGATCCTCCTTGCTGAGCGAGAGGCGGCAAGGCCTACGAGCTGACTCCGCCCCACAAATCGCCAACGACGAAGCCCTCTTGAAAGGGATCAGTGGGGTCGACGACGTATTGGGCGAATCCGGTGATCCAGGCTTGTCCGGTGATCGTCGGAATCACCGCTTGATAGGGACCGACCGTTGTTTCACCGATCAACCGACCGGTGAACGTGGTGCCCATGATGCTCTCGTGAACGAAATCAGTATCGAGCGGCAGGTCGCCTCTGGCGTGAAGCACTGCCATTGTGGCGCAGGTGCCAGTGCCACACGCTGATCGATCGAGCACACCAGTCCAGGTCGAGGGATCTGACCAGTCGAACGCGCCGGATGAGACCACAACGGTGTTCTTTCTGGTCGCGCCGGCGATCGTCGGCGGTGCAGAAAGCACGATAATGCTGACACCGGCAATGTCGGGGTTCTCGGGGTGGACGGCAGGAAGTTGCTCTCGGGCAGCCGCCTTGACCATTTCTCCCAGCCGGACAATCTCCGCCCCTTCTTCCGGCACGATCCTCAATCCAAGATCGGCGGCTTCGCAGATCACGTACCACATGCCGCCGTAGGCGACGTCGACTCGCAGCATTCCGATGTCCGGCACCTGAATCAGGGCATTCAGGTGCATGGCAAACGCTGGCACGTTTTGAAAAGTGACGCCCGTGACCTTTCCACCTGCGCACGATGCACGGACGCGCACAAGACCGGCGGGCGCCTCGAGCACCAGTTCCGTTATCGGCTCCTGCATCGGGATCATACCCGTCTCCAGGAGAACGGTGACGGTGCAGATCGTGTTCGAACCAGACATGGGCGGGTATTCGACCTGCTCCATAATCACGAAACCGGCATCAGCATCGGGATGAGTAGGCGGCAGCACGAGATTGCAGCAGAGCGCAGGGTATCCACGTGGCTCACGCAACATGAGCTTGCGCAGACCATCGTGGTGCTGCTTCAAAGACTGCATCTTGGCGAACATGGTGTCACCGGGAACGTCGAGCACCCCACCTGTGATCACTCTGCCGGGCTCTCCGCCTGCGTGGGCGTCGACGGCGGTGATCATTCTGCCGAACCGCATCAGGAGCCCCACTCTGACAGGATTGCGGCCGAGATCTTTTCTGCGATCATGATCGTCGGCAGATTCGTATTGGCCCGGGGGACAGTGGGCATCAGCGATGCATCCGCCACACGCAGCTTCCCGACGCCATAAACCTGGCCATTTGAGGAGGTGACTGCGTGAGGATCGTTCTCAACGCCCATGCGAGCTGTGCCACAGCAATGCCACGTGCCGTGCGATCGCTCCCGAACGAACTCCTCGAGGGTTTTCTCATCGCGCACAAGCTCGAACAGCGACACGCCACCAGAGATTCGTTTGTCCATGACCCGGCGGCGAAGCGACGGCGGACCGTCGACAGCATAAGCCCACGGTTCGACCCTCAACCTGTTTCGCCGCGTGACAATCGCCAGATCCCGTGACTTCTCGGTGTAGCGGGTGGGAAAGGGAAAGCGGGCCGCCTCCTGCAAGGCGGGGTGCC
>JBFWRO010000417.1:0-3557 GCA_050248865.1 Thermomicrobiales bacterium
CAAGCGCCAAGGCCGCGCTGATTGCCCGCATTGCCCAAAGCTCGCCCTCGAGTGAGACACCAGCGACAGGGGAAAGCACGTCTCTCGAGGCCTATCGCACCCCTGCCCTCCCAGCGGCTCCGGTCGTTCCCGAGATGAATCCTCGATCCTCCGAGACTTCCGGGGTACCCTTTTCGAATCCATGGTCTCGATTCATTTCGTATGCCGCGCCGCTGGCAACGCTTCCGCTCATCCTCGCTCTTGGCTTCGTGGGCTATTGGGGTGTCTCCGCCAGAATGGACCTGGACGACCGAAACGAGACGGTCAGCGAGCTGAATGCAACGGTTCAGCTGCTGAATTCCAAGGTCGAATCTCTTTCCGTGGGCATGGAGGATTTCGAGGAGTATCTGAATCCGGACACCTCCAAGCATTACGCCATGCTCGATCCCAGTCCTTCAGCGGAAGGGACGCAGGCCTATGGTCTCCTGTTGACGAACGCCGTCATCGGGGATGCCGTGGTTATGGCCTGGCGCCTCGATCCGTCTGTTGTGGTCTACGAAGTGGTCATCCAGTGGGTCGACGGAGAGTCGACGATTGTGGCCGATCTGTTTACCGACGCGGATGGTGACGCGATGCGGCGCATCGACCTCGGCGGACCGCTTGCCGAGATCGACTCGATTCACATCAGGCCCAAAACGACCGGGTTTTCGAACGACAGCAACCTGAACACCTCTCAACCTGATGCGCTCTCGGCTACGATCTGGCCGGGTCTGAACGGGTTGCAGGACACGATTCCTCTTCAGACGTATCCCTGACCTCCATCGTCGTCTCCCGGCCACACAACGGTGATTGCAGCCGCGCACGCGGCGGGACTATAGTCAACGGGGCGGAATTGCCTTTTGTGGGCCAGGGGCCGGGGTGCTCAGTATGACCAGCGTCGTTGCCAGAGGAGGAGACGGTCTGACAGCCACGGCGCCCTCTGTGTCGTCGAGTCCGGCGACAACCCTCTCAGACGCTTTTGCCGGAAGCGCAGTTCGCGATCTGGCGCCCGCCACTGGTCCAATCAGCATCGTTATTCCCGTGATGAACGAGGAGGGCAATCTCCCCGAGCTTCATCGACGTTTATCGCTGTCCATGGCGGCAACAGGACGCCCGTGGGAAGTTGTCTTCGTCGACGATGGCTCGACCGACGAAACCTGGGGCATTATTCAGTCACTGAGGGATGAAGACGAAGCCGTTATTGGTCTGCGTCATCGTCGGAACTTCGGCAAGGCCCAGGCGCTTGCGAACGGATTTGCCGTCGTTCGCGGCGAAATCGTGATTACCATGGACGGCGATCTCCAGGACGACCCCACGGAAATCCCGCGATTGATCGAGATGCTGGATCAGGGCTACGATCTCGTTTCTGGCTGGAAGCAGAACCGTCAGGATCCCTGGGGCAAGACCGCGCCGAGCCGCCTCTTCAACTGGACGGTTCGGTCAGTGACCGGCGTCCAGCTGCATGACTTCAACTGCGGCTTCAAGATCTACCGGCGAGAAGTGACGGACACCATCCGCCTGTACGGCGAGCTGCATCGTTTTACCCCCGTTCTTGCTGACGCAGAAGGGTTTCGTGTTGCGGAGTTGCCGGTCAAGCATCATCCCCGCACGTGGGGAACGTCAAAGTATGGTGTGAAGCGTCTCATCAAGGGGTTTCTCGACCTGATCACCGTCTTCTTTCTCACGAATTATCGACAGCGTCCAATGCATCTTTTTGGGCTTCCCGGCATCGTGGCGATTGGATTGGGCGTTCTCGTTGGATTGAAGCTGACTTTCGACAGACTCGTTCAGGACCAGCAAATCGGCACGCGTCCGCTCCTGATGCTGGCGGTTCTGCTGGTCGTTGTGGGAACGCAATTCTTTGCGCTCGGGCTTCTCGGCGAGTTCCTGGCCAATGGCAGGGCGTCGATGCCGATCGATCCCGGACGCTCTTTGCGCAGCTCGATCGGCGTGAGCGATTCACGAGCGTGGCCCGTATCACCAGGTGATGCCGGGACCCCGGTCTGAACTACTGGGGTCCGGCTATTTCTCTCTTCAAACGTCTGCTTGCGATTCCGACGCCGGTCATTTTTCTGGCGTCCATTGGCGTGGCGATCGTGCTGCTCGTCTGGCAGGGATCCCTTTCGGAGATCGGACCGGCGCTGCGCAGCGCAAATGCCTGGCAGATCGCCGCTGGGCTGATTCTCTACCTGTTTGGGCTGGTGCTGCTCTGTATCCGCTGGAGCGTTCTGGTGCGGATGATCGAGGGCAAGCCGGACGTCCTGGTGGCGAGTGAAGCATTTATCACCTCAGTGGCTATGAACTATGCCGCGCCGCTCAGTCTGGCCATCCCGGGGCGCGCATTGCTGACGATGCGCGCGCTGGGACTCAACCGTTCTCAGACGGCAGGTCTTTCATTCTGGGAGGTTGCAGTCGACCTGCTTGTTCTGGCCGCCGGAACCGTGATCTGGGTGCTCGCCGGCGGATGGCGGGGAGAGGGGCTCGACGGAGTCGATCGGTCATGGGCGATTGGCGGCGTCGTTCTGGGGGTCATTGCCCTGGTGACGATCGTTGCGGCGGTGACGACGATCAAGCGCCTTCGGTCGCTGGCGCTCAGTCTCCTCGGCAAGATCGGACCGAGCTTGCGACACCCATGGGACAGACCGTGGCCGGCCTCTATTTCCCTCCTTCTCACTGTGGTCTTCTGGATTGATCAAGGCGCGGTTATCGCTGTGCTGCTGACTGCAATCGATGGCGATCGCCCGGATATGCTCCTCGTCCTGGGACTCGTGACATTCCCCATTTTGATCGGCATGCTCAGCCCGGTGCCAGGAGGCGCAGGGATTCGCGAAGCCCTCATGATCGCCGTGGCGGGGGTGCACGGGGCGAATGAGGCGTCCGTTCTGCTCGCAGGCGTGACGTACCGGATCGCGCTTTTCTCCGCGCTGCCAGTGCTCTATCTGGTCATTCGGGGGCTTCTGCATATCCGCGATGGAGAGCGTGGCACAATTGCCACCGATGCGAGTTCGACGGTACTGACAGCACCAGGCGGTGATCGTGAATCCGAATAGCTCTTCGATACCATCCCCGGACACCAGCAATTACCGGAAGCACATGCATGGCAATCCGCTGCAGAAAAAACTGATCGACCGCTTTCATCACGTCGTTATTGGCAAGATTGCAGAGCTCGCGCCCGAGTCGTTTCTCGATGCTGGATGCGGCGAGGGATTTGTTTCCGAGTATCTGCTTCAGCGATTGCCGGGTCTCGAGATTGCCGGTTTTGACTGGAATCCTGAATCCGTCACCATGGCCGCGAGCCGGAACCCCGCAGCGGACTATCTGGTCGCCGACGTCACCTCCCTGCCTTTCGACGATGCAAGCTTTGACATCGCGGGGTGTTTTGAGGTGCTGGAACATCTCCACGAACCCGAGAAGGCGCTCAGCGAACTGCTGCGGGTCTCCAGGCGCGGCATCGTTCTCAGCGTTCCGCACGAGCCCTGGTTCTGCATGGCAAATGTGGCGAGGGGCAAGAATCTGCATATCACGCCGAAGGGGAGCGA
>JBFWRO010000418.1:0-3546 GCA_050248865.1 Thermomicrobiales bacterium
CGAGGAGACGGCGTGAACATCCCACGACATCAAGTCCATATATGGTTCGAGGATCTCGCTCACGTCCTGTGGTGAATCACCTTCGATCATAAGGAATCCGGCGCCCCCGCCGACCAGCGTGTACCACCCTTTGATCCGCTCCGGATGATTCGTTCCCGCGTTGTCCTGCGCGATCACTCGCTTGGCGACTTCCTTGCGCGACGTGCCCGGGTACCACGTGAACCGGCAATAAAAAAGCATGACATCCAGCTCCTTCCATAACTTCAAGACGTCTCTCTGAGACACGCTGCTCTTCGATTATGCAGGATCGGTCAAGGAGTCGTTCGTTCCCGTTGCCTCGGGGTGAGGTTGTTGAACGGGAAGGATCACGTCGAACCGGGTGCCACGCCCCGGCTGGCTGGTCAGATTGACTCGCCCATGATGTCCGTCGACAATCGAGGCCACGATCGCCAGGCCCAGGCCACTCCCACCCTTGCTGCGCGTCCTTGCCGGGTCCGCTCGCCAGAATCGATCGAAAACATGCTCCTGTTGTGCCTCGCTCAGACCAGGCCCTTCATCTTCGATCGAAAGGCGGACCTCGCGTCCCTGCCGTTCCACGCGAACATGCACAGGCGTGCCCGATGGGGTATGTACCCTCACATTCGAAAGGAGGTTGTCCACGACCTGCCGTAGTCGCACATGATCGCCGATGATTTTTGCTTCTCCGTTCGTGGAGTAATCAATGGGATGATCGCCAGCCACGACCTCGAAATCGGCGACCGCTTCTCCGGTAATCGCCGCAATGTCGACCGGCGCCATTTGCAGTCCCTGGTCCTCGTCGAGCCGCGCCAGCATCAGCAAATCGTCGACCAGGCGGGCCATGCGCCCTCCCTCTGATTCGATCCTGCCCATGGCATTGTCGACAGCTTCCGGGGTCGTGATAGCTCCTTGCCGATACAGCTCCGCGTATCCGCGCACGGAGGTCAATGGGTTGCGAAGCTCATGCGACGCATCCGACACGAACCTTCGCAGCCGTGCCTCGCTGGCGATCCTGGCGCCGACCGACTCCTCGATTTTGCTGAGCATGTCGTTGAGCGCCGAGCTCAGTTTGCCGAGCTCGGTCTTCTCGTCTGCATCCGGAATGCGCATCGTCAGGTCTCCGGCCGCGATTCCGGTCGCTGTCTCGACCATCGTGTCGACCGGTTTCAGTTCTCGCTGGATCACCCACCAGCTGATCCCGGTCGCGCCTACCAGCGTCACCGCGCCGAAGAAAAGCAGAATGGTTCGCACCCGGTCGACGGCTGATTCGACGTCGTCCAGCGGCGCCGCCGTCACGACGATATTCCCCGAGTCCTGCGCCTGCACGAGCATTCGGTAGCTCAGCGAGCTGTCTTCAGCTTCAACGGTGACCACCTGATTGACGATCCGCCTCAGCTCCCTGCTGGGAATGTCGGGAATGACCGGGCGCGACTTCGGAGAGTCAGGATAGCCACAGGGTTCATCGATCAGCAGAATCCCGGTCCGGGTGAAGACGAATCGGGCCACCGGACGTTCGTAGTCGATGGTGTCATTGGCGCCATTCGGATTCCGATCGCTGCCGCCAAGTCCCGGTGAGTACCCCGTATCCCCGGTCGCGCCTCCGCCGAACAATCCGCGGTCGCTGCCAACGTCAGCGCCCGGTCCGAAATTGTCCAGTCTGGATCGCGAAGCGTACTGGATGACCTGATCGTCCACCTGGTCGATAAGCGTGGCTCTGACACTTCGGACCAGCAGGAAGCCAAAGATGACGAAGGTCGTCACGAGCAGCGCGGCGATGCCCAATGCCAGACGGGTGCGAATACTCACCGTTTAGCTCCAGTATCGCCTTGATGCCAATGCATTAGCCGGTCATGATGCCTGGCGGCGATCTCCCGGTGACCGCATCGAATAACCAAATCCGCGCACTGTCCGGATAATATCCGCGTCCTTGTCACCCAGCTTGCGGCGAAGGTATGAGACATACGTTTCGACGGCCGACTGATCGCCAGCAAAATCATAGTCCCAGACATGTTCGAGAATCTGATTTTTGGAGACGACGCGATCTTTGTTTACCAGCAGGTAGCGAAGAAGGCGGAACTCGGTTGGGGACAATGACACCTCTTCCGACCCGACCCATACGCGATGGGCGTCCTCATCGAGAGAAACGTCGCCACAGTCGAGCCGGCTGGGGCCCGTGTCCGATCGCTGACTGCGCCGGAGAACCGCATCGATGCGCAGCATCAGCTCTTCCAGGCTGAACGGTTTGGTTACGTAGTCGTCTCCGCCGCCCAGAAATCCGGTTCGCAAATCGCCAGGGTCATCGCGGGCGGTGAGAAAAATGACAGATGCCTGATTTCCGTCCTCGCGAATCTTTCGGCAAATCGTGAATCCATCGACGTCCGGAAGATTGACATCGAGCACCAGGAGGTCGAAGGATTCATTTCTCGCCGCGCTCAGGGCATCACTGCCCGATCCGACCGCATCGACGGTGAATCCCGTAAAGCGCAGCGCGGTCGCTACCAGTTCTCGAATGGCATCTTCATCTTCGACAACAAGAATCCGTTCAGCGCGCGGTTCTCTGGCGTTTAGCATTGGCATACGTCTCTCTTTGGCAACACCGGGCGGCCCGAGGCTCTGCGGTTTCCTCCTGCTCACAATTCCGAGTCTATGATGAGTGCCTGAATCCGTGCTGGACGCCGTCTTGGAGTTTCCTGTGTGTCAGGAATGTCCGAACTCGGCAAAGACCATCGCCGCGATCGACTGGAGCAGTCGTGTCGTGTGGTGCTCGTCCTGAACGCCCTGAGAAAGCATGGAAAGGAGCACCGGTCCCTGTTCGGTGATGATTGCCCCGGCATCGTGCACGATCGACAACAGATTTCCCGTCTTATGGGCGGTCGAAGTGCCATCGGGAAGCAGGGCAGGCATTCGGTCGTTGATCTGCTGATCGAACAGGAGCGTCCGCAACTCGAGGCTGACGAAGCGGCTGACCAGCGTACCCTGCATGACATGCTGCATGAAGTGCGTGATGTCTGCCGGCGATGTCAGATTCACCTGCCACTGCCCGGACGCTTCCTCGATCAATCTGACGGAAAGCGCGAGATCGTCTGTCGATTCGGCGCTCACCGGTGGCCAGAATGACAGTTGCCAGAGATCACTGGCGAAGATCGTCGTCGATAATCCGAGCTCCAGCCCCAGTCGATTCATTTGCTCGGGCGACGTGAGCGCCAGCAGTGCCATCGCTGAGACATTGCTGGAGACGCATATTGTTGCCCAGAGCGCCTCGGAAAGGGTGATCTCGGAGTCGATGGCGTCGTAGTCGTACCCTCCATCCGGCATCTGCGATTCGATGAAATACGCGCTTCGCAATGGAAGCAAGTCGCTGGCCCTGAGCGCTTCAGCTTCGACTTGCCGGAGGATGTCAGCGCACAATACAAGCTTGTACAAACTCGCGGAGATAAAGGGAAGGCGAGCGTTGCGGCTATATCGCAGGAGGCCCTGCTGATCCACTACCATCACACCATAGACGCCGGATTCTCCATCCAGCAGGGC
>JBFWRO010000419.1:0-3546 GCA_050248865.1 Thermomicrobiales bacterium
ATCGATCTCCTGCGCGACAGTTTTGCGCCCAAATTGAACATCGAGAATCAGCAGAATGTCGTTGGCTGCGGTGAAGTCGACATAACGCTGAACCGTTTCCGCATCGGCATAGGCAATGTACAACCCGTCCTCGCCCGGGTCGCGTTGCGCCACCGACGCAATAACCTCGAACGCCAGCAACCACGGTCGCGAACGATCCGCTGCCTCGTACTCCGCGGCCTGATCGCGCAGAATCGCCAGCAGCGTTTCCATGTCGTATTCGCCGAGAATCCCCATGAGCTCGTTGCCGGGGAATCCGTAGTAGGCCAGGATCCGGTTGGCCGGAAAGAGATACGGACCGCCAAACTGATCGTTGGGGCCAGACGTTCCATCCCCCTGAGCAGCGGCGCCCCCCAGGCCCATCGCGGCCACGCCGAGCGCCGCCGCGGCAGGACCGATCGCCTGGCGACGCGAAAATGTCGTTTTGCCCTTGTTGCGGGCCTCGTTCCGTGACACGATCAAATGCTGAGATTGCAGCCGGTGAAGCCCATCTCATACCCGTTCAATGTTGCCCGAACGCGTTGCTCCCCATTGCCGTGAGCCTGCGGGTCGTATTCACCGATAAACTTCGGATCGCCAAGGTTGAAGACAAGATCGTTGACGGCGGCTTCGATATCGCCGGGATCGATCAGCCCTCGCAGCTCGGCGTCATGCGCCCAGACGCCGGAAAAACAATCCGCCATCAGCTCGAGCTCGATGCTATGAACCTCGTTCCAGGAACCCGGCTGGGTCGTTCGCTCCAGGCCAATGCCGGTTTGCACATGATGCGCCCACTCATGGGCGATAACGAATGCAGCGGAAAACGTATTGCCGGCGTCCACCATATCGAGCAGGAATGGTTCGTCCAGATACATCGTCGCATCGAGCGGACAGTAAAACCCGTAGAAGCCGGTCGACGCCGCACCGCAGGCGGATTGGACGCTGCTGCCCTCGGGAACGACAACAACGCCCGGGCTCTCATAGGTGTAGTCGGTGTAGCTCAGCACGTCCCGGTAGAACAGGTCCAGATCATCCACGATGACCTGGAATATCTGGTCTCGAGGCACCTCACTGAGGTTGGTTACCTGGGGAACATCGGACTCTGGGGCTGTCCCCGCGTCGGGCGCCGGGGCCCCGGCATAGGTCTGGTTGACCTCGTCGATGAAATCCCGGGAGTCACTGATGAACCAGAGCCAGTTGCCATTGGTCTTGGCCAGATAGAGGGTGTCAGACGCCCATGACGGCTTGTTGCTGTCGTCGAGAATGAGTTGCACGATGTCCACGCGAACAGCGTCCGGGTAGGTCGCACCGTTGACCTCCCACGTCCATTCCCCGAACTCCATGCCGACTATTTGCGATTGATCGACGAGCGTGCGCGCATAAACGTCATTGAACAGATTGAGGGCAACGGTCCGGGAAATGACTGCCTGCGAATCGGGATGCATGGAGTCGTAGAGAGCGTTGAAATCACGGGCTGCCGCGAGGGAGAAGATGGTGTTGACGGACGAGGCGACGGTCGCCTGCTCTCGGGCCGTATCAGTCTGTGTCTGCGCGTCGACGCCGAGGGAAGCCACGCTCGCACTGAAGAGGAGCGCGATCAATGCAATCAGTACCCGTTTCACCATTGCTTACCCTCCGGCGCTCGATATGGTCCTGTGCCTTATCCGCACATTCGCCAAGTATACGTGCGACATGTCGTCAGCACTCAGAATCCGACTCGCCGTCATTCTGCTTCCCGTGGCTCGTTTCCGCAGGGTTCGATGTCTGCTCCACGCATGAGTTCCCCCCGCACCGCTGACGAATGCCGGCCAGGTTCATGGCGCGGGAAAGTCCTCGATGTTCCACCGGGAGGGGGGTTCAGGCTATAGTTGCCTTATAGATGAAGACCATCTCGCAATGGTGCGGGGAGCATGATCCTCATCGGTTATGGCAGCTCCGAGCTGCAGACCTGCGGAGGTCAACCATGGAAAGCGCATTCCGGTCTATTCAAAGCGGTGATCCAAAGGCGAAAACGGCGGTGAGGGATTTTACCGACCGAGTGACCTCCGGCGATCCGCTTACGGGTTTTAGCGATGAGGAAGTGGCCGCCTCGGCAAGTATCCTGAAGAGTCTTCCGCCGGAGAAGCAAAAAGCCGCGCTTGGCGCCGCGTTGAACAACATCAACAGCAATCTGAGCGCCGCAGATCGTTCCGGCCTCAACGAAATGCTGAAGCAGCGCCAGGCTGGCCAGGGGATGATCGATATCAATCGCGCCGGCGAAAACGTCCAACCGGGCTCTGGCGACAGCAGCAGTGGCGGCGGCGGACTCGATGATCTTCTCGGTGGCCTTCTCGGCGGTTCTTCTGGCGGCGGTGGTGGACTCGACGACCTCCTTGGCGGACTGCTTGGCGGCGGATCATCGTCCAGCAGTGGAAGCAGCGGCAGCAGCGGCGGCGGAGGTCTCGGCGACATCCTCGGTGGGTTGCTGGGCGGCGGCGGTGGAAGCGAAAGCTCCAGCAGCAGCAGCAGCAGCGGCGGTGGCGGTCTTGGCGACATCCTCGGCGGTTTGCTGGGCGGCGGCGGCGAAACCGCGTCGGCCGGCGCACAGGACAGTAGCGGGCTCGGCGGAATCCTCAGTGGTCCGCTGGGCAAGGCAATTATCGCCGGAGCCGCAGCGTACGCAATGAAAGAGTTTCTCGGCTAGATCTCGGCTGGACCATCACTCCACACATGGGTCGGGCCGGCGAGTCGGTCCGGCCCATGCCATTTAACGTGCAATGTGAACGCGGCGAAGCGAGCCATTGAGCGATCATGCTACGATTTCGCGACGCCGTACTGGTGGCCACTGCCTGGAACGTGCTGAACGCAGTGTGCCGCGCGGGAGCGGTCGAGCGGAGGTGACAGGCCTCAGGAATGTGCTTTTCCTCCGTCTCCAGCTCCCGAAGAGACATCACAGGTCCAAGGAGCGCAAGAATGAGTAATTCGGGGTCGACCGTTTCGGAAGTCGATATCCCCAAACCGAGCGGGCTGGAAGGCGTTGTCGCCGCATCGACAGCCCTCAGTCATGTGTTCGGGGAAGAGGGAAAGCTCGTCTATCGCGGGTACGACATCCATGAACTGGCGGGCAAGGCCAGCTTCGAAGAGGTAGCCTATCTCCTCTGGGTCGGACATCTGCCAAACGAAACCGAGCTCGAGGAGTTCTCGGCAAAACTGGGCGCCAATCGCGAGCTTCCGCCGGAAACGATTGCCATTTTGAAGCAACTCCCGGCCGATGCGGCGCCAATGGACGCGCTCCGGACGGGCATTTCATCACTCGGCTCGCTGCTTCCCGGCGTCTTCCATGAGGAGCCGGACCTCGACCAGGCCGTTGCCCTTGCGGCCCGGTTTCCATCGGTGCTGGCGGCGTTTCACCGTCTGCGCACAGGGCAGGACCCGATCACGCCGAAGCCCGCCCACAACACCGCTCAGACGTATCTGTACCAGCTCTTCGGCAAGGAACCGGAGGAGCGGCACTGGAAACCGCTGGAAACCTATCTGACCCTGCTTGCC